>NZ_JBKFAV010000129.1:0-530 GCF_053345825.1 Methylobacterium sp. C33D | reverse complement strand
GTTCGCCTACATCGAGGGCTACTACAATCGGCAACGCATCCACTCGGCACTCGGCTATCTCACGCCCGAGCAAGCCGAGAGGACCGCGAAATGATCTCCCTGTGTCCGCGCCACCGAGGGAGGATCACCCATCCGGCGCAGCACCTCCGCGACCGGTGTCCCGGTCTCGGCCTGCTTCAGCGCGAAGGCGATTTGCTCTTCGGTAAACCTGCTCTTCTTCACGGCTCTGCTCCTCCCGTCAGGGTCTCACAGAACCGGAAAACTCGCACTCACGCCGGACCAAAGCGATGGGGGGACGTCAGAGGCGGTGGGAGCCCGGCTGCTCTACCTCCCGGCATACTCGCCCGACTTCAACCCGATCGAGATGGCCTTCGCGAAGCTGAAGGCGCTCCTGCGCAGTGCAGCGGCGCGAACTATCCCAGACCTCTGGGATGCCATACGGCGCAGCCTAACCCGCTTCGCGCCAGCTGAATGTCGAGCCTACCTTGCCGCTGCAGGATACAACGCAACCTGATCGGATGCCGCTCTAG
>NZ_JBKFAV010000128.1:0-554 GCF_053345825.1 Methylobacterium sp. C33D | reverse complement strand
CGCGCAGGGCGTAGTTGGTGGTGTTGCGGCTGTTGGCGTCGAAGCCGTAGCCGGCGTTCACGCCGACGTAGAAGCCGGTCCAGGTGAACACCGGCACCGGCGTGAACACCGGCGGCGGCGCGGCACGGCGCGGCAGGTCGGCGGCGGAGGCCGTGGCGGTCAGGGCAGTGAACGCGGCCAGAGAGGCCAGGATCTTGGTCATGGTTGCGCAGTTCCAGTTGAGGTTTTTGCTGATGTCGACTTATCCGATGCGCCGTCCCAAAGATGTATCTTGCGGGCAACACCTGATAATCCAAATGAAAAGCACGATTGCGATGACTAACGTTTATTAAAGCTGATTTTTTGCTGTAAGACGAATGGCACGCCGCGCCATCCTCCAGTGGTTGTGCGAAACACACCAGCCTGTGAGCTGGCAGTCTGCCGATACCTCACCAAGCGGCCTGGAGGCCGGCGGTGAACACCTGCGCGGTGGCGTTCGGGCGGACATCGCCCGTGTAGCCCACCGACAGCTGCACGCCCTCGGCGACCGCGCCGGTCAGGCTCACCCCCAGCAC
>NZ_JBKFAV010000127.1:0-564 GCF_053345825.1 Methylobacterium sp. C33D | reverse complement strand
GACATGCCGTTCCTGATGCCGATCGAGGACGTGTTCTCGATCTCGGGCCGCGGCACGGTGGTGACGGGCCGCGTCGAGCGCGGCATCGTGAAGGTGGGCGAGGAAGTCGAGATCGTCGGCATCCGGGCGACCACCAAGACGACGGTGACGGGCGTGGAGATGTTCCGCAAGCTGCTCGACCAGGGGCAGGCGGGCGACAACGTCGGCGTGCTGCTGCGCGGCACGAAGCGCGAGGACGTGGAGCGCGGCCAGGTCGTGTGCAAGCCGGGTTCGGTGAAGCCGCACTCGAAGTTCAAGGCCGAGGCGTACATCCTGACCAAGGAGGAGGGCGGCCGCCACACGCCGTTCTTCACCAACTACCGGCCGCAGTTCTACTTCCGGACCACGGACGTGACCGGCATCTGCACGCTGCCCGAGGGCACCGAGATGGTGATGCCGGGCGACAACGTGACCATGGACGTGGCGCTGATCGTGCCGGTGGCCATGGAGGAGAAGCTGCGCTTCGCCATCCGCGAGGGCGGCCGCACCGTCGGCGCCGGCGTCGTCGCCGCCATCAACGACTGA
>NZ_JBKFAV010000126.1:0-615 GCF_053345825.1 Methylobacterium sp. C33D | reverse complement strand
CCCGCCAATGGGCTCTGACTGAGCCCTGATATCTAATGATCTTCGATGGGTCTGCCGAGGCAGAACGGCTCCGATCGCTCGGTGCCAAACCCAAAGAAGAATCCTTAGAAAGGAGGTGATCCAGCCGCAGGTTCCCCTACGGCTACCTTGTTACGACTTCACCCCAGTCGCTGACCCTACCGTGGTCGCCTGCCTCCTCGCGGTTGGCGCAGCGCCGTCGGGTAAGACCAACTCCCATGGTGTGACGGGCGGTGTGTACAAGGCCCGGGAACGTATTCACCGTGGCATGCTGATCCACGATTACTAGCGATTCCGCCTTCATGCACTCGAGTTGCAGAGTGCAATCCGAACTGAGACGGCTTTTGGGGATTTGCTCCAGATCGCTCCTTCGCCTCCCACTGTCACCGCCATTGTAGCACGTGTGTAGCCCATCCCGTAAGGGCCATGAGGACTTGACGTCATCCACACCTTCCTCGCGGCTTATCACCGGCAGTCTCCCTAGAGTGCCCAACTGAATGATGGCAACTAAGGACGTGGGTTGCGCTCGTTGCGGGACTTAACCCAACATCTCACGACACGAGCTGACGACAGCCATGCAGCACCTGTGTGCGCGCC
>NZ_JBKFAV010000125.1:0-626 GCF_053345825.1 Methylobacterium sp. C33D | reverse complement strand
ATGGGCAAGGAAAAGTTCTCCCGCACCAAGCCGCACTGCAACATTGGCACGATCGGCCACGTTGACCACGGCAAGACGTCTCTGACGGCGGCGATCACGAAGGTTCTGGCCGAGACGGGCGGGGCGACGTTCACGGCCTACGACCAGATCGACAAGGCTCCTGAGGAGAAGGCGCGCGGGATCACGATCTCGACGGCGCACGTGGAGTACGAGACGCAGAACCGTCACTACGCGCACGTGGACTGCCCCGGTCACGCCGACTACGTGAAGAACATGATCACGGGCGCGGCGCAGATGGACGGCGCGATCCTGGTTGTGTCGGCGGCGGACGGCCCGATGCCGCAGACCCGCGAGCACATCCTGCTGGCCCGCCAGGTGGGCGTTCCGGCGCTGGTGGTGTTCCTCAACAAGGTCGACATGGTCGACGACGAGGAGCTGCTGGAGCTGGTCGAGCTCGAGGTGCGCGAGCTCCTGTCGAAGTACGACTTCCCCGGTGACGACATCCCGATCACCAAGGGCTCGGCGCTGATGGCGCTGGAGGACAAGGAGCCGAAGATCGGCAAGGAGGCGGTGCTGGCGCTGATGGCGACCGTGGACGCCTACATCCCGCAGCCGGAGCGCCCGAT
>NZ_JBKFAV010000124.1:0-635 GCF_053345825.1 Methylobacterium sp. C33D | reverse complement strand
CGTCGTCGGCGGTGACGGCGTCGAGGTAGCTGGGGCGGCCCTGGCGCTTGAGGTGGGCGACCACGCTCTCGACCTCGCTGTCCGAGCAGAACGGCCCGTGCACCCGCGTCGTGCGCCCGCCCCCGGCCATGAACAGCATGTCGCCCTGGCCCAGAAGCTGCTCGGCGCCCATCTCGCCCAGGATCGTGCGGCTGTCGATCTTGCTCGTCACCTGGAAGCTGATCCGGGTCGGGAAGTTCGCCTTGATCGTCCCGGTGATCACGTCCACCGACGGACGCTGCGTCGCCATGATCAGGTGGATGCCGGCCGCGCGCGCCATCTGCGCCAGGCGCTGGATCGCCCCCTCGATGTCCTTGCCGGCCACCATCATCAGGTCGGCCATCTCGTCGACCACGATCACGATGTACGGCAGCGGCGCGAGATCCATCGCCTCGTCCTCGTACACCGCCTCGCCGGTATGGCGGTCGAAGCCGGTCTGCACGGTCCGGGTCAGTACCTCGCCGCGCGCCGCCGCCTCGGCGACCCGGGCGTTGTAGCCGTCGATGTTCCGGACGGCGATCTTGGCCATCTTCTTGTAGCGCTCCTCCATCTCGCGCACGGCCCATTTGAGGGCGATGACCGCCTTCTTGGGATCG
>NZ_JBKFAV010000123.1:0-659 GCF_053345825.1 Methylobacterium sp. C33D | reverse complement strand
CCCGACCTCGCCGCCGCCGGCGTCGACCCGGTCGACCACTACATGGCCTCGGGCTGGCGCGAGGGCCGCGAGCCGGCGCCGCAATTCGACACCCTGGCCTACTGCCTCACCCGCGGGATCACCTTCGCCACCCGGAACCCGCTGGTCCACTACGTCCTCCACGGCGGCCCGGCCCGCCCCGACCCGGAGGCCGCGCTCGCCCTGCGGGTCGAGACCCTCGCCCCCTACTTCGACGCCGCCCATTACCGGCAGCGCCTGCCCGAGCCGCAGGCCGAGGCGCTGGCCGGGGCCCCGGACGACGCCCTGCTGCGCCACTACGTGGCGGAGGGCTGGCGGGGGCGGATCGGCCCGCGGCCGGACTTCGACCCGGCCGGCTACGTGCAGGCGCGGGCCGGCAGCCGGGCGGTCGCGGACGACCCGTTCTTCCGCTACGTCGCCGAGGCGCGGCTGACGGGGGCCGAGCCGTTCTCGGAGCCGCACCGGCTGAACCTGCCGGCGGTGGACGCGGCGTGGTACCGGGCGACCTACCCGGACGTGGGCGGGCGCGAGCCGTTCCTGCACTTCGCCGAGGCGGGCTGGCGGGAGCTGCGCGATCCCGGCCCGGGGCGCTCGACGCTGGCGGCGCTGCTGCGGGTCTGCGGGCTGCGGCCGGCGCGGGC
>NZ_JBKFAV010000122.1:0-671 GCF_053345825.1 Methylobacterium sp. C33D | reverse complement strand
TGGCCGGCGTCGCGGGAGAGCATGCCCAAGCAGTTCGCCCGTCTGGTCGACGCCGAGCGCTCGACCTTCCAGGCGACGCTGGCGCGGGTGTCGGACGCCGCCGTCTTCGCCACGCCCACCGTCATCGCCTCGGCCGAGGCCCGCTTCATCGTCGCCGAGCAGCGCGACCAGCTCGGTCTCTCGGCCGACATCCTGCTGGAGCCGCAGGGCCGCGACTCCGCCGCGGCGGTGGCGGTGGCGGCGCTGCACGCCGCCGCCAGCGACCCGCAGGCCGTGGTGCTGATCATGGCCGCCGACCACGTCGTGCCCGACACGGCGGCCTTCGTGGACGCCGTGCGCCGCGCCGCCGCCGGGGCGCGCGCCGGCTACACGATGACGCTCGGCATCGAGCCCGACCGGCCGGCCACCGATTACGGCTACATCCGCCGCGGCGAGCCGATCACCGAGGCCGAGGGCGCGGCCCGCGTCGCCCGCTTCGTCGAGAAGCCTACCCAAGCCGGCGCCGAGGCGATGATCACCGACGGCGCCCTGTGGAACTCGGGCTACTTCCTGTTCCGGGCCGACCTGATGCTGGCCGAGCTGGAGGCGTTCGTCCCCGCGGTGCTGGCGGCCGCGCGCGCGGCCCTGGAGGCGGCGGTGACCGACCTCGACTTCGTGCGCCTCGACGCGGC
>NZ_JBKFAV010000121.1:0-685 GCF_053345825.1 Methylobacterium sp. C33D | reverse complement strand
CGTCGTGGTTCAGCCGCGGGCTGATCGAGAAGCTGGCGAACCTGCGCCGCCCGGGCCGGGAGGCGGGCGACGCGTCGGCGCCGAACCTGACGGTGCGCGAGCGGCAGATCCTGAACCTGATCTGCTCCGGGCTGAGCGACGACGCGATCGCGCGCAAGCTCAACCTGTCGCGCAACACGGTGCGCAATCACGGCGCCGCGCTCTACCGGAAGCTCGGTATTCACAAGCGCAGCGAGGCCGTCGTCTGGGGTCGCGAGAACGGTTTTCCGCTGAACATCTCCGACGGATGAATACCACGATACTGGTACGTACGGACCATTGATCGGGCGCGGGCGGCGCACATCTTCCGGTCGGCCAGGGTTCTACCGCGCAGGACGGGGCGCCCCTGATCGAAGACGGGACGCCATTGCCCGCCGGACGCGCGACGCGCCCGCGTCGAAGGCGGGCGGATCCGGGTCCGCGGGCTCCGGCCCGCGCTGACGGACGTCACCCGGCGCCTCGCGGCGAGGCGCCCTCACCACGAGCGCGATCGCGGCGGCGATCGCCGACGCGACAACGGAGGAGCACGACATGGTCGATACGGATCGGATCACAGGGGCCGCCAAGGAGTTCGGCGGCAAGGTGCAGGGCGCGGTGGGCGACCTGACCGGCTCGCGGCGGGACTCGGTCGAGGGCCGCGCCCGCG
>NZ_JBKFAV010000120.1:0-685 GCF_053345825.1 Methylobacterium sp. C33D | reverse complement strand
TCGAGACGCGCTCACCCTCGTTGAGCGGGACACGGCCGAAAGCCGCGGCGGCTTTTCGGGTGCACATGCCGGTGACAACCCGGTCGTCGTCGAGCAACGGGACCAGTCCCGGAGCCGCTCCAGCCGCATCGTCATCATCGATCGACGCCAACTCGTCGGCCGATGCCTCGCCGCCTCGCTCAGCGAGGCCGACCGGCAGACTTCGTTCGAAGTCTTCGCGGACATCGAATCGTGGAAGCGGCAGAAGCCGTTCGTCCCCGCGAGCGTGGTCGTGCTCTGCCGACCCGACGGCAACCTGACCGAGACCGAGTGGACCGAGATCACGCGGGAGCTGGCGTTCCTGCAGGGCGAGGCCGGCGCTCCGCCGGTGGCCGTCATCTCCGACGGCGAGAACCTCGACCAGATCGTGCGGATCATCAAGCTCGGCGTCAAAGGCTACATCCCGACGACGACCTCCGTGGACATCGCCCTCCAGGCACTGCAGCTCGTGCAGGCCGGCGGCGTCTACATCCCGGCCGAGTGCCTCCTCCCCCTGCTGGCCAACATCAAGGTGGACGAGCCGGTCGAGGCCGGCGACGACGAGATCTTCTCGCCGCGGCAGCTCTGCGTGGCCCGGGCGCTCCGGAAGGGGACGCCGAACAAGATCATCGCGTACGAACTCAACATGTGCGAGAGCACCGTGAAG
>NZ_JBKFAV010000012.1:0-163857 GCF_053345825.1 Methylobacterium sp. C33D | reverse complement strand
GCCCCGAGCCGAGATGGCCGCCGGTGATCGAGACCGCGTCGATCATCTCGGCGCGCACCGCGTCCGCCACCGCCTGAAGCTCCGACTCCGGAAGACGCCGCAGCGCCGACGGGGACGGAACGCGGTCGAGAAGTGCACTCTGCTCGGGGGTAATCGCCACGGCATCAACCTCTAACGGATGGGATCGGTTCGACCGCCGAGCCTCAGGACATGTCGAGCGGGGCGACGCCCTCGGGCCGCCCGTCGGAGCCCAGCGTGATCCGCTGGATCCGCGCCTCGGCCCGCTTCAGCAGCGCCTCGCAATGCTTCTTCAGCACCTCGCCGCGCTCGTAGATCGCCACCGATTCGTCGAGCGGCACGTCCCCGCGCTCGAGCCGGCGGACGATTTCCTCGAGCTGTTCCAGCGCCTTCTCGAAGGGCAGGTCGCCGGCGGCGGGGGCCACCTCGGGTCTGCTCGCACTCATCCCAGATACTTCCTTTGGGGGTGTTTGTACGGCGCGATCCCCGGTGGCCACAACCCTGGGGACCAGCTCGCCGGACGGGTCCGGACCGTTTTGGACGGCCGCGGCGGCGTTTGCGCCACACTTGGCGTCGGAGGGATTCATGCCAGGGCGAGGGTGAACGGCGTGCCCTCGAAGGCGTCGGCGCCGCGGCCGATGCGGGCGATCGCCGCGACCATGCGGCCGTCGCGGTCGAGCATCCGGTCGGCGATCGCCACGAACAGGGGGTTGGGCGTGGCGGAGGGCGAGGCGGCGCGCAGGGCGTCGGCGATCGCCGCCTCGTCGCGCTCCGGCGCCAGCGCGCAGGCCGCGATGTAGGCGGCGGCCGTCGAGCGGCTGATCCCGGCGTAGCAGTGGATCACCAGCGGCTTCTCCCGCGGCCAGGCCCGGACGAAGTCGAGGATCTGGGCCACGTGTTCATCAGCCGGCAAAACGTGTCCGTCGCGGGCCGCCGCGATGTCGCTGACCCCGATGACGGCGTGGTGCTTGGCGTCGATCACGGCCGGCCGCTCCAGCGGCGTGCCGACATTGATCAGCGTGAGCACGTGGCTCGCGCCGGTGGCGGCGACGGTCTCGGGCAGGCGCGAGAGCGGACAGACGTGGAGGGTCGGCATGGTGGGGCGCCAGTGACCTGCGATCGTGACGGATCGAGGGCGGAGATCCGTCAGGGCGGAGACAGGGCGTCGAAGCGCGCGAGGAATCGCGCCTCCGCCTCGGCGGTCGGCCACGGCTCGGCCAGGGCGGGCACCGGAGCGGGCAGGTCGACCGGGGGGCCGAAATAGCGCGCGGCCTCCTCCGGCGCGAAGCCGGCGAGGCGCACCGCCTCGACATGGGCCGCGATCCGGTCGGCCCGCTTGACGAGCCGCGCGAGCGCGGGCGACGGCGCGGTCAGCCCGAAGCGGCGGCGCACCGCCGCGAGCAGGCGCAGCTCGACGCCGCGATAGGCGTCGCCGATGGCGGCCTTGAGCGGCGAGATGATGTCGCCGACCACGTATTCCGGCGCGTCGTGCAGGAGCAGCTCGAGCCCGTCCCGGTCGGTGCCGCCGGGGGCGAGGTGGCGGCCCACCGCCTCGACCAGCAGGCTGTGCTGGGCCACCGAGAAGACGTGCGGCCCGCGGGTCTGGCCGTTCCAGCGCGCGACCCGGGCGAGGCCGTGGGCGATGTCGGCGATCTCGATATCCCCGGGCGCCGGGTCGAGGAGGTCGAGGCGCCGGCCGGAGAGCATGCGCTGCCACGCGCGCGGCGGCGCGCTCATCGGGGCCGGCCCAGCGCGGCGCAGGGTCCGTGCCGGTGGCAGCCGACGAGGTGATCGTTGACCATGCCCACCGCCTGCATGAAGGCGTGCACGATGGTCGGCCCGCAGAAGGAGAACCCTTCCGCCTTCAGGGCCTTGCCGATCGCCCGGGAGACCGGCGTCTCGGTGGCGATCTCCGCGCGGGTCCGGGCCGTGCCCTGGACCGGCCGGCCGTCGACGAAGTCCCAGAGGAAGCGCGCGAAGCCGGGGCCGCGCTCCTCGATCCGCAGCCACGCCCGGGCGCCCGCGATCGTGCCCTGGATCTTGGCGCGGTTGCGGATGATGCGGGTGTCGGCCATCAGCCGCGCGACGTCCGCCTCGGTGAAGCGGGCGATCCGCTCGGGATCGAACTCGGCGAAGGCGTCGCGGAACCCGTCCCGGCGGCGCAGGATGGTGATCCACGACAGGCCGGCCTGGAAGCCGTCGAGGATCAGCTTCTCGTAGAGGGCCCGGCCGTCATGCTCGGGCACGCCCCACTCGGTGTCGTGATACGCGACGTAGAGCGGGTCGAGGCCGGCCCACCAGCAGCGCGGGCAGCCGTCGGGATGGTCGATGAGGCCGGTCACGGACATACCGCGATGGTAACGAGAACAGGAGCGGAACGCCACCGCCGGAACCGGGACCGATCGGATCGGCTTGCGCGGCCGCTGCGGCGCTCCGGGAGGAGCCGCGGCCCCCGCGCCGCGCCCGCGCGGCCCTACTCGGCCGCGCGCGCCGCCGCGTCCGGCATCGCGAAGCTCGCGCAGGCGGGACGCTCGAGCGTCACGGGGCGGTCGCCCGCGCGCGGGGTCTCGCCGGCGGCCAGCGCGTCGCCCAGGCGGTCGAGGCGGATCGTGGCGAGGCCGCGGCGTCCCGCGGCGCTGCCCGCGGTGCCGAGCACCTTGCCGCCGGCCGCGATCTCGGTGCCGGGCGCGGGCGCCGCGTCCGGGTAGGTGGCGGCCAGGATGCGGGTCCGGGCCGTGCCCCGGTGCTGCATCCGCGATACCACCTCCTGGCCGACGTAGCAGCCCTTGCGGAAGTCGACGCCGCCGAGCTGATCCATCAGCGCCTCGTGCGGGAAGGCGTCGCCGAAGGCGAAGTCGCGCCCGCCCTCGGGCACGCCGAGGGCGATCCGGAACGCGTGGTAATCGGCCTCGGCCGCGTCCGCCGAGACGGCGCCCGCGGCGGCGTAGAGGCGGGCGCCGAGATCGGCCGCGCGGGAATCGGCCAGCGCCTCCGCGGCGGGCGGCGTGGCGCCGGCCCAGGCCGCCGCGACCGCGACGGTCGGATCGACCGCGATCGTCGCCTGCGCGCGCAGGCGGTAGAGCGTCAGGCGCTTGGCGAGGTCCGCGGCCCTGTCGGCCAGCACGTCGAACCGGAAGCCGTCCGGGATCCGCGAGACCAGGAAATCGAACAGGATCTTGCCCTGCGGCGTGAGCAGGGCGCCGAGGCGCGCCTCACCGGGCAGGAGCGTCTCGACGTTGCAGGTCAGGACGCCCTGGAGCAGCGTCGTGGCGTCCGGTCCGGTGACGGTGACCAGGGCGCGATCCGGCAGCAGGGCGACGGGCATGGGCGGCGATTCCTCGGAGAGCGGGCGGTCCGGCAGGCCGGACCGCGAACCCGGGACGTAGTCGCTGACCGCCCACGCCTCAACCGTCCGCGCTCACGCGCTCGATAGGCCGCTCAATGCTGGAGCGTCGTGGTGAAGGCGCCCCCGCGGATGCGCTCCGGGAATCCCTCCGCGTAGCGGGCCGTGGCCTCCTCGCCGTACGTCGTCACGAGTTCCTGAAAGGCCGCGAACAGGGCGGCCTGGGCCATGCAGTCACCGTCGAGTCCATCCAGGCAGCCTTCCGCGAACGCTTCCGAGACGTAGCTCAGCGCGACGCGTTTCTCCTCGACATCGACCTCGATGGGGGCGGTGTGAGAGCTGTGCTGCATGGCCGGATACTTCCATTGCGCCGGACACGGGGCCCGGCGGACACAATGGATGATAAGCAGGTCCCGGCGGCTCGGCCAGCCGAGAATTTCGGATCGGTTAACGCCGGCGCTCAAATCCGATGTTTCGCCGGCATCGCCGCCTCGTGTGTTGCGCCTGCATCACCCCCCGAAACGGCCGGCCAGGGCGTGCGACAGCCGGTCGCCCTCGGCGACGTACCGGGCGGCCGCCTCGTGGGCCGCTGGCGTGCAGACCCGGTAGGTCAGCGCGAAGCCGCGATAGCCGCGGTTGTAGGCGCCCGCCAGCCGGTCGCGGCGGGCCGGGGTCACGCCCTCGGAGTCGATCAGCGCCTTCATGCGGGCCGGCCAGTCGGCCGCGTCCGGCGCCGCGCAGAGGTTCCGCAGGAACGCCAGGGCGCCGATGATCTCGGACATGCGCAGCAGGTCGCGGTCGTAGGGCGCGGGCACGTCCGCGGGGGCGTTCGCCTCCTTGGACGCGTCCTTGGGCGCCTCCTTCGCGGTTTCCTTGGCGGGGGCTCCGCTCCGGCCGGAGCGCTGCTGCGCCTGGGCCGGCGCGGCGACCGGACCGGCCAGGAGCACCAGCAGGCACAGGAGGGTCGCGGGGCGCCTCACGCTGTCGACTCCCCGCCCGGCATGCCCGCGCGGTTCACGCGTCCATCCGCGCTCCCGTCCGCACCCCGGGCCGCCACCCGCGCGAAGGCCTCGCGCAGGGTGTCGACCAGGCCGGGGGTTGTCGGAAGGGTCGACACCTCCGCGAGAGTCGCCCACCGGGTGCCCAGGGCCTCGGGCCCGGCCACGGGCTCGCCGCCGCACCACAGGGCGGCGTGCGGGTGGACGACGTAGTGATGGCGCGCCCGGCCGGCCTCGTCCCGGACGATGATCTCGGTGGGCGAGAGCACGCCGACCACCTCGGCGGGCAGGCCGACCTCCTCGGACAGTTCGCGCAGGGCCGCCTCGGCCAGGGATTCGCCGGCCTCCACGAGGCCGCCCGGCAGGGTCCAGACGCCGCGCATCGGCTCGTTGGCCCGCGCCGCCAGCAGGACCCGCTCGCCGCGGATCACCGCGATCGACGCGCCCACGAAGGGCCGGGCCGGGAACAGGCGGCTGTCGGGATCCGGCGCGCTGGCGGTCACGGCCTGCCCCCGTCGGGTGCCACGACGGCCACCCGGCCGTCGGCGAGGCCGACGAGCAGACGCGCCGTCGCGCCCTCGCCGAGGACGACGATGCCGGTCTCGGCCGGGGCCGGCAGGGGCACGCGCGCCCGCTCGTGCAGGCCGCCCCGGGCCGTCACGAAGGCGATCTCCGGCCGGCCCGCCACCGGCAGGACCAGCTCGGGGCTGCCGCCGGCCGGATCGGTCACGGCGAGATCCGAATCGCCGTCGCCCGCCGCGTAGCCCGCGGCCTCGCCGGCGGGCTCGATCGCGCCGGGACGCAGCGTCCAGAGCTGGAGCCGGCCCCTGGCGCTGACCGTCGCGGCCTGGGGGACGCCGGACCCGGAGAAATCCGCGATGCCGGCGATCTTCAGGGGCGGACCCGGCTGGGCGGGCGTGCGGGCCGCGACGGTCCAGGCCGCGCCCGCGTCGCCGGCCGGCCGGTCGATCAGCGCGAGGCCGCCGGCATCCGCGCCCGACAGCGTCGCCGTCAGCAGAGCCGGGCGGCCCCCGAGACGCAGGAGGCGCGGCCGCAGGGGCGCGAACACCGCCTCGCCCCCCGCCGGCACCGTCACGGTCGCCACGGGGACGGGCTTCGGATCGGTGCTCACCGCCATCGGCTGGCGCTCGCGGATCGTCAGCACCGCGGCGGCCGCACCGCCGTCGGGGGCGCGGGTGCGCCCGGTGAGATAGGCGCTCAGGGGGCCGGAGAGGGCCCGGCGCGAGCCCGGCAGGGCCCCGCGCGGCGTCTCGGCGGCGGTCAGCCCCTCGACCGCATCCCGGCCGATCGGCCGCACGGTGACGCTGCCCTCGGCGAGGGCGAGCACGGCGCCGCCCTCGTCGCCCCAGACCACGGCGATCGGCGCGCTCTCCTCGTCGCCGGGCTGCTGGCCGCCGGCCTGCGCGCCGGTCTTCGCGCCAGCCGTCGCGCCTGCCGTGCCGCCGGTGATCGGCAGGAGCCCGGACGTCGCCACCGAGACCGCGGCCTCGCTGCGCGAGCCGCGCAGCGCCCGCACCTTGAAGGGCAGATCGAGGATCCGGATCCCGGGCTCCGCCCGCGCGACCGCGACCGGCGCGACGCAGGCGAGCACGCCGAGGACGAGCGCGCGCCCGCGGCCCGGCGCCGGAGGCCGGCGCGCGGCAGCGCCCAAGGAAGCGCCCGATCTGGTCAAACGTGCTGGCCGCCGTTGATGTGGAGTTCGGCCCCGTTCACGTAGGAGGAGGCCTCGGTGCACAGGAAGTAGATCGCCTTGGCGACCTCGTCCGGCGTGCCGAGCCGGCGCTGCGGGATCTGCTCGACGAGCTTCTCGGTGCCGGGCGACAGGATCGACGTGTCGATCTCGCCCGGCGAGATCGCGTTCACCCGCACGCCGAGCGGCCCGAAATCGGCGGCCATCTCGCGGGTCAGGCCCGCCAGCGCCGCCTTGGATGTGCCGTAGGCCGCCCCCGCGAAGGGGTGGACGCGCGAGCCGGCGATCGACGTCACGTTGACGACCGAGCCCTTGGCGCGGGCCAGTTCCTCGCGCAGGCCCCGGGCCAGCAGGATCGTGGCGAAGAGGTTGACCTGGAAGACCCGCTGCCACGTGTCGAACTCGGTGGCCAGCGCGCCGAGGCGCTCGCCCTCCGGCCCCTTCGGCGAGATGCCGGCATTGTTGACCAGCGCGTGCAGCACCCCGCCCTCGGCGGCGAGCCGGCCCCGCACCTCCTCGACGGCGCGGACCGTGTCCTGCGCGTCGGCGAGGTCGACCTGCAGGTGGTCCTCGGGGCCCATCTCCCAGGGGCAGTTCTCCGGGAAGGCGTGGCGCGAGCAGGTGATCACCCGCCAGCCCGCGGCCGAGAAGCGCTTGACGGTGGCGTGGCCGATGCCCCGGCTCGCGCCCGTGAGCAGCATGATGCGCCGGCGTTCGTTGACGGGGAGGGCCAAAGCCGTAAGCCTCGCTGGCGTTCAGGGATCGCCGCCCGGTCGGGCGCGGTGCGTGCCGGTGAGCCTCAATGGTCTAGGCGCACGGGCACCGGAAATCCAGAGCGGGCCGCGCGTGGGCGCGGATGCCGGGCGGATGCAGGGGGAGGGGACACGCATGGCCAGCGGGCAGACCAGCGCGGAGCGCATGCCGGAAATTCCGGACGGCGGCCTGTCCCCGGCGCAGGACGCGGCCGCGGCCGCGTTCCGGGCCGAGCGCGGCGTCCCGGTCTTCGGACCGTTCGTGCCGCTCCTGCGCAGCCCCGAGCTGATGCTGTGCGCGAGCCGGATGGGCCAGTACCTGCGCTACGGCAGCGTCCTGCCGCTGCGCGTCAGCGAGTTCGCGATCCTGGTGGTCGCCCGGGAATGGAGCCAGCCGGTCGAGTGGGCGATCCACCATCCGATCGCCCTCGAGGCCGGGGTCGCCCCCGAGACCGCGCGGGCGCTGGCCGAGGGGCGCCGCCCCGACTCGATGAGCGCCGACGAGGCGCTCGCCTACGCGTTCTCGACCGAGCTGATGCGCAACCGCGCGGTGAGCGACGCGACCTACGCGGCCCTGGTCGCGCGCTTCGGCGAGCAGGGCGCGATCGATCTCACCGGCATCAACGGCTACTACGCGCTGCTGGCCATGACGATGAACGTCGCCCGCACGGCGCTGCCGGAGGGCGGCCCCGCGGCCCCGCCGCTGCCGTCGCTGGTGGGGTAGGGCGCGCCGCCGCGGCCGCGGTGCGGGCCGGGGGCGATCCCGCGCGGCTTGTGGCGCGGGCCGCTTCGGTCTAACCGTCCTCCCCCGTGCGGGTGCCCGACGTGCCGCCCGCCCGTTCCCGAAAACCCGGCCGGACGAGAGCCATGGTCGCCCATACCCGCGCCGATTCGGCGCCCAAGCCCACCGACCCGGCGCTCGCCGGCGCCCGGATCCTCGTGGTCGAGGCGCGCTACTACGACGCGATCGCCGACGAACTCCTGGCCGGCGCCCTGGCGGCGATCGCGGCCGCCGACGCGCAGGCCACCGTGGTCACCGTGCCGGGGGCCCTGGAGATCCCCGCCGCCGTGGCGATCCTGCTCGACGCGGGTGCCTACGACGCCGTGGTGGCGCTCGGCTGCGTGATCCGCGGCGAGACCGGCCACTACGACATCGTCGCCGGCGAGAGCGCGCGGGCGCTCATGGACCTGTCGGTGCAGCGCCGCGTCCCGCTCGGCAACGGCATCCTCACGGTCGAGACCGAGGCGCAGGCGCTCGCCCGCGCGCGGGTCGCCGAGATGAACAAGGGCGGCGGTGCCGCCGAGGCGGCGCTCGGCGTGCTCGCCCTAAAGCGGGCGGCCGAGTCCGCGCGCACCCGATGACGGATACCCCCATGACCGGGACCCCCGACACCCAGCCGGAAACCGGCGCGCCCGCCAAGATCAGCCTGCGCAGCGGCGCCCGCCTCGCGGTGGTGCAGGCGCTCTACGAGATGGACGTCTCCGGCAAGGGCGTGCTCGACGCCCTCGCCGAGTTCGAGGCCTTCTGGATCGGCCAGGAGGTCGACGGGATCGCCCATCCCCCGGCCGAGACCGCCTTCTTCCGCGACCTCCTGCGCGGCACGGTCGAGGAGCAGCGGGCCATCGACCCGAAGCTCGACCAGGCCCTCGCCCAGGGCTGGCCGCTGCGGCGCATCGAGATCGTGCTCCGGGCGATCCTGCGGGCGGGCGCCTACGAGTTGATGTTCCGCCGCGACGTGCCGGCGGCCGCGGCGATCTCGGAATACGTCGACGTCGCCCACAGCTTCTACACCGCCGACGAGCCGGGCCTCGTCAACGCCGTCCTCGACCGGGTCGCCCGGGAGGTCCGGCCGGGCGAGGTCGGGGCCCCGAAGGCCTCCGGCAAGCCGGGCTCGTCCAAGCCGCTCCCCGGCAAGCCCGCCAGCAAGCCCGCGGCCGCGAAACCGTCGGCCGGGAAGGCCTGAGCCTTGACCGGACGGGCCCGCGCCTCCGAGGAGGGGCTGATCGCCCGCTACTTCGCCCCGCTCGCGGGGCCGGGCGCCGACGGGCTCCGGGACGACGCCGCCACGCTGACGCCCGCGCCGGGCCACGACCTCGTCCTCACCGCCGACGCCGTGGTGGCGGGAATCCACTACTTCGCGGAGGATCCGCCGGCCTCGATCGCCCGCAAGGCCCTCGGCGTGAACCTCTCCGACATCGCCGCCAAGGGCGCGGTCCCGCGCGGCTTCCTGCTGACCCTGGCGCTTCCCGACGACTGGACGGAGGCCTGGCTCGCCGGATTCGCGCAGGGGCTCGGCGCGGCGGCCGCGGCGGCCGGCTGCCCGCTGCTGGGCGGCGACACCGTGCGCTCCGGCGGGCCGGCGCTGATCTCCGTCACCCTGCTCGGCGAGGTGCCGACCGGCGGCATCGTGCGGCGCACCACCGCGCGGGTCGGCGACCGGATCTGCGTCACCGGCACGATCGGCGACGGCGCCCTCGGCCTGCGGACGCGCCTGGAGCCCGGCGCCCCCTGGGCCGCCGGCCTCGACCCGGCGCTGCGGGCCGAGCTCGCCGACCGCTACCTGCACCCGCGCCCGCGGCTCGCCGCCGCGCCGGCCCTCCGCCGCCACGCCTCGGCGGCCATGGACGTCTCGGACGGCCTCGCGGGCGATCTCGCCAAGATGCTGGGCGCGGGCCGCACCGCCCGGGTGGCGACGGCCGACGTGCCGCTCTCGGAGGCCGCCCGGTGCGCCTGCGCGGCGGAGCCCGCCCTGATCGAGGCGGTCCTGACCGGCGGCGACGATTACGAGATCCTCTGCACGGTCGCGCCGGAGCGCCTGGCGGATCTCCGGGCCGAGGCCGCGGCGGCCGGGATCGCCGTCGCCGCCATCGGCACCGTCACCTCAGGCGACGGCCCGCCGCGCTTCGAAATGCGCGATGGCGCCGAGCGCGTGTTCGCGGCCGGGGCCTTCAGCCACTTCTGACACCCGGATCGCGTCCGGTCCCGCGGTCATCGGGCCGGCGGTGTCCCCGGCCGGGTGGCCGATCTGGCGCCGGACCTCGCCGATCATCCCGGCGGCGACCACCGGGATCCAGCGGCCGACCGGGTCCCCGCACGCGCCGGGCGCCCGGGACAGGGCGCGCTGCAGCACGCGGAGCAGATCGTCCTGGATCGTGACCGGCTGCGCCGCGACCCGCTCGGCGAGCAGGAACCCGACCGCGCCGCTCAACACCTCGATCGTCGCCGCCAGCTTGGCGGCCTGGTCGCTGCCCATGGCGAGCCTCCGTCAGACTACAACCAAAAATAGAATATCCGTCGGTTAAGGCGGGGTTAACGGTCGCGACGGCCGCGCCCGATCGCGGTGCGCCGGTCGATCCGACGGGCACCCTCGCGCGCGCGCCGCGCCACGCCCTCTCTCCCGCTCGGGAGAGGGGACGAGCGCCCCGTGCGGCGTGGGCTCGGCGATCGCCGCCGTCGCGACCCGATCGGCGACGGCTCCGAGCGGTCGTGCCGGGCCCGCGACCCTGCGGGCAGCGGCCGGAGGAGGAAAATCTGCACCATAATGCAGTATTGCGGGCCGCGGACCGCCATTCGCGCCCGGCCGGGAGACGCGATCCCGGCCGCCGCCCGCCCACGCGGCGTTTGCGCTCCCCGGCGAAGTTTGGCAATCAAGGCATTGTTCTGGGAAGGAAAGCCCCGAAACCGAGCACCGCGTCCCATGGCCGTCGTCCGGCGGTCAAGCTCGACAATCACAAGCCCACGCCAGGCACGATAATAACAAGGACGGTCGAATGATTCCCTTGGTCCTGATCATCGCGGGCGGGCTCTGCGCCGTCGCCTACGGCATCGTCACGATTCTCGACGTGATGCGGCGCGACGCCGGCACGCAGCGCATGCAGGAGATCGCCGCCGCCATCGCCGAGGGCGCGCAGGCCTATCTCCGGCGGCAGTACACGACGATCGGCCTCGTCGGCGTCGTCCTGTTCGTCCTCCTCGCGGTCTTCCTCGGGATCAAGGTCGCGGTCGGCTTCCTGATCGGGGCCGTGCTGTCGGGCGCGGCCGGCTTCATCGGCATGAACGTCTCGGTGCGCGCCAATGTCCGCACGGCCCAGGCCGCCTCGACCTCGCTGGGCGGCGGCCTCGACGTCGCCTTCAAGTCGGGGGCGGTGACCGGCATGCTGGTGGCGGGTCTCGCGCTACTGGGCGTCGCCTTCTACTACCTGTTCCTCACCCGCGCGGCCCATCTGGAGCCGTCGAGCCGCGAGGTGATCGACGCCCTCGTGGCGCTGGGCTTCGGCGCCTCGCTGATCTCGATCTTCGCCCGCCTCGGCGGCGGCATCTTCACCAAGGGCGCCGACGTCGGCGGCGACCTTGTCGGCAAGGTCGAGGCCGGCATCCCGGAGGATGATCCGCGCAACCCCGCCACCATCGCCGACAACGTCGGCGACAATGTCGGCGACTGCGCCGGCATGGCGGCCGACCTGTTCGAGACCTACGCGGTCACGGTCGTCGCCACGATGGTGCTGGCCGCGATCTTCTTCTCCGGCGCCGGCGGCAGCAACCGCGACGTCCTCGAGCCGATGATGCTGTACCCGCTCGCCATCGGGTCGGCCTGCATCCTCACCTCCATCGCCGGCACCTACGCGGTGCGGCTCGGCGCGAACCAGTCGATCATGGGCGCCCTCTACAAGGGGCTGATCGCCGCGGGCGTGCTGTCCATCGCGGCGATCGCGGCGGTCAACATGACCCTGCTCGGCGGCTTCTCGACGAGCTTCACCACCTCCACCGGCCTGACCTTCACGTCGGCCGCGCTGTTCGGCTGCGCGGTGATCGGGCTCGCCATCACGGCGCTGATCGTGGTGATCACCGAGTACTATACGGGCACCAACTTCCGCCCGGTGAAGTCGATCGCCGATGCGTCGGTGACCGGTCACGGCACCAACGTGATCCAGGGGCTGGCGATCTCGCTCGAATCGACCGCGCTGCCGGCCATCGTGATCGTGGCGGGCATCATCAGCACCTACGCGCTCGCCGGCCTGTTCGGCATCGCCATCGCGGTCACCGCCATGCTGGCGCTCGCCGGCTTCATCGTGGCGCTGGACGCCTTCGGGCCCGTCACCGACAATGCCGGCGGCATCGCCGAGATGGCGGGCCTGCCCTCCGAGGTGCGCAAGTCGACCGACGCCCTCGACGCGGTCGGCAACACCACCAAGGCGGTGACCAAGGGCTACGCGATCGGCTCGGCCGGGCTCGGGGCGCTGGTGCTGTTCGCCGCCTACACGTCGGACCTGAACTACTTCATCGCCCATGCGAGCCCGACGCAGTACCGCTTCTTCCAGGGCGTCAGCGTCGATTTCTCGCTCTCCAACCCGTACGTCGTGGTCGGGCTGCTGCTCGGCGGCCTGATCCCGTTCCTGTTCGCCGGCATCGCCATGACGGCGGTCGGGCGCGCGGCGGGCGCGGTGGTCGAGGAGGTCCGGCGCCAGTTCCGGGCCAAGCCCGGGATCATGCAGGGCACCGACCGGCCGGATTACGGGCGTGCGGTGGACATGCTGACCCGCGCGGCGATCAAGGAGATGATCATCCCGTCGCTGCTGCCGGTCCTCTCGCCGGTGGTGCTGTTCTTCGTGATCCAGTTCATCGCCGGGAAGAGCCAGGCCTTCGCCACCGTAGGCGCGAGCCTGCTCGGCGTGATCCTCACCGGGCTCTACGTGGCGATCTCGATGACCTCGGGCGGCGGCGCCTGGGACAACGCCAAGAAGTACATCGAGGACGGCCACCACGGCGGCAAGGGCTCGGACGCCCACAAGGCCGCGGTGACCGGCGACACGGTGGGCGACCCCTACAAGGACACCGCCGGCCCGGCGGTGAATCCGGCGATCAAGATCACCAACATCATCGCCCTGCTGCTGCTCGCCGTGCTGGCGCACAGCTGATGATAGCCGAACCAAAGATCCGCATTCGGACCCTAAAGTTCCGCTTCGGAGTAGCCTAGAGTGATGAAGGGCCGCCAATCGATGGCGGCCCTTCGTCGTTGCAGCCGAGGCGAAGTTCCGGCGGCGCGCCCCTGTGGATCCCCCGCCCCGGGCTTGCGCGGACATGAAGGCCGCGACACGGTCAACGGCCCTTAGGAGACACCTCCATGAAAACCGGCGGCAAACACCCGACCGTCTGACCCCCGGAGTGCCGCCACTTGCCGAGCCTCCGCATCCAGCGAGGCTCACATGTCACGCCAACTCTTTGTCGCTGATACACATTTTGGGCATGTCGGCATCCTCTCGCCGAGGATGCAGAACCCCAGGCCCTTCGTCTCCATCGAGGAGCATGACGCGGCGCTGGTCGCGAACTGGAACGCCGTCGTTCGGCCGGAGGACACCGTCTGGCATCTCGGCGACTTCTGCTACCGCTGCCCGGAGGAACGCGCCCGCGCGATCTTCCGCCGCCTCAACGGGCGGAAGCTCC
Organism: Methylobacterium sp. C33D; assembly: GCF_053345825.1. Lineage (NCBI taxonomy): Bacteria > Pseudomonadati > Pseudomonadota > Alphaproteobacteria > Hyphomicrobiales > Methylobacteriaceae > Methylobacterium > Methylobacterium sp. C33D. Next base: position 150,593 of record NZ_JBKFAV010000012.1, on the reverse strand, counting down.
TGGTGCGCGGCAACCACGACAAGGTCGGCGCCCGCATGCCATGGGATGGGCCCGTCCTCGACGTCGCCCGGACCGTGGTGCCCGATCCGGTGACGGGGGTGCCGGTCGGCATCTTCATGTTCCACTACGCCTGCAGGGTTTGGCCGCGCATGCACCGCGGCGACATCCACCTCTATGGGCACTCCCACGGCACGCTGCCGGGCACCGCCGCCAGCACCGACGTCGGCGTCGACTGCTTCGGTTTCCGGCCGGTCACGTTCGACCAGATCCGGGTCCGCCTCGCCGAGAACACCGCCGGCTGACCGACGCTTCGCGGATGCCGGGCCGGACCCCTAAAAACAGGTAGCGGATGCCGGTACCCGTTACCTATTACCCTCGGAGTCACTCGATCCGTCCTCACGGGCCCGGAGGCATACCCGCGGCGGCCTCTTCGACATCCTTGGCCGCCTTGCGGACGTTGTCGGGCGTCCAGGTCGCCCCGCCCCCGAAGGTCGGCACCTCCCGCTCGTTCAGGAGGCCCGCCACCGCCTTCCAGCGCCCGCGGCCCTCGGGCACCTCGGCCAGCGCCGCCGCGAGCGCCGCCGGCACCTCCCGCCGCCTGCGGTCCCGCTCCTCGGCGTCGCGGACCCGCCAAAGCGAGAAGTGCTCCGCCGGGTCGAAGGGCCGCCCGTCGAGCATGATCGCGTCCGCGGGCAGGCCCAGCACCGGCACCCCGGCGCCCCTCAGGGCCCAGAGCGCCTCGCCGAGGAACGGGTGCGGCCGCCAGCCGCCGTTCCTGTGGAAGTCCACATGCAGGAGCGTCGCGTCCGCCTCCCGGCACAGTCGCCCCGCCCGGGCGACGTCGCCCTCGATGGCCGACGTGCCCCGGTCGGGGCTAACCTCCATCGCCACGACCTCGTGGACGAGGCTGCCGTTCTCCCACTCTACGAACCGTCGGGCCAGGGCGCGCTGGTAGGCGACCGTCCGGCTCGCCTCGGCGGCCCGCGCCGCATCGTCCGGTAGGTCGAGGAAGCCGGCCCAGCGCACCGGGAAGGTCCAGTAGAACCCGACGAACGCACCCATCACGCCCTCGACACCGAAACCGGAAAATTCCGACGCGACCCGTCCGGGCGCCCCGCCGGGCCTACCGTGACCCCGTCACCAGCCACACGGGAACGCATCATGACCAACGACCTCCGCATCGCCGAACTGCCCGCCGGGACCATGGGCGGCATGATCGGCATCACCTTCGCTCCGGGCAAGAAGCAGGCGTCGGGGCTGACGGGCCTCCACGAGCGCGACCTCGCTGCCGACCTCGACGCGGTCGCCGCCTGGGGCGCCGCCGCGGTGGTCACCCTGATGCAGGCGGACGAGCTCGACCGCTACCGCATCCCCGCCATCGGCGAGGAGGTTCGGGCGCGCTTCATGGAGTGGCACCACCTCCCCATCCGCGACGTCGACGTGCCGGACGCCGCCTTCGAGGCCGGCTGGCCCGGGCATTCGGCCCGGCTGCGCGCCCTGGTCGCCGCGGGCAACCGCGTGCTGGTCCACTGCCGGGGCGGCCTCGGGCGCGCCGGCATGGTCGCCGCCCGCCTGCTCGTCGAGATGGGCGCCGACCCCGAGGCGGCCATCGCCGCGGTCCGCCGCGCGCGCGATCCGCATGCCGTCGAGACCCGCGCCCAGGAGGCGTGGGTGCGCCGGGGGCGGCCTCGTGACCTCCCGCGGCCCGACGTGGCCGGAGCCCGGGACCGCGCCGTCGGCGCGATGCTCGGCCTGGCGGTGGGCGACGCCGTCGGCACCACCATCGAGTTCTCCGCCAAGCCCGCCCGGGCGGTGCTCTCCGACATGGTCGGGGGCGGGCCGTTCGGGCTGCAGGCCGGGCAGTGGACGGACGACACCGCGATGGCCCTGGCGCTCGCCGACAGCCTCCTCGCCGCGCCCGACCTCGACCCGAGGCACCTGATGCGCCGGTTCGTCGCCTGGTACAGGGACGGCATCTTCTCCTGCACCGGACGCTGCTTCGACATCGGGGCCACCACCGCCGCCGCGCTGCGCCGGTTCGAGCGGACCAGGAATGCCTTCGCCGGCTCGACGGACCCGGACACCGCCGGCAACGGCTCGATCATGCGCCTCGCCCCCGTCGCGGTGCGGCACTGGCGCGACCGGGAGACCCTGCTGCGGGTCGCCCGCGATCAGTCCCGCACCACCCACGCCGCGCCCGAGGCCGTCGAGGGCTGCGAGATCCTCGCCGACCTCCTGGCGTCGGCCATCCACGGCACCACCCTGCCGGCTCTCGTCGCCTCGGCAGCCGCTGGCCGCGTCCGCGGCTTCCGGCCCGGCCAGGCCCGCCGCGAGGTGCGCGGCACCGGCTACGTGGTGGCCTCCCTGCACGCGGCTGTCTGGGCGGTGTCGCGCACCTCGACCTTCAGGGACGCCGTGCTGCTCGCGGCCAACCTCGGCGAGGACGCCGACACCACCGCCGCGGTCGCGGGGCAGATCGCCGGCGCCCTGTACGGCGCCTCGGCCATCCCGGACGAATGGCTCGACCGGCTGGCTGGGCGCGGGCGCATCGAACTGATGGCCGGTTGCCTGTTCGAGGCGGGCGCCGGGCGGCTCGCGGCCTGAGGCACCCGGCGCTCCGGTCCGTGACGCGTACCGCGTGCCGGCACCCGCTACGCGTTACCCTCGGAGTCGCTACGCCGCGACCTCCCGCTCCCCGGGACCCGCGGCGTAGAGCCCGCCGCCGCACCGATGGAAGTACGCCTTCGGTCCGACGCGGTCGGCCATCTTCTTCCAGAACCTGTCGAGGCCATCCTTCCAGAAGGCGTTGGCCAACACGACCGTCTCGGCCGGCAGCTTCGTGACGATGTCCCGCGGCTTCATCGGCCCGTACAGCACCAGCACGTCGCGCACCGCCCTCATCACCGCGTCCCCGTCCGAGGTCGGCGGCTCGTCGTCCACCATCCAGGATGCCGGATCGCCCGGTGCGGCGCTCCCGGGCGCCTCGCACGGCTCGAACAGGCCGTCGCGCTCGACAAGGGAGCCGCCGTCGCCGGTCAGGGTCCGGAGCCTGAAGCGGAGCCAGCCGACGGAGAGCGGCATCTCGACGTCCTTGCCGCGGTTCAGCAGCGCCTCGGACAGGCCCCGCAGCAGGTCGCCCGCCGGCATCGGGCCGCGTTTGCGCACCAGTGCCAGCACCTCGCGCTCGACATCCCGCCAGAACGCCTCCTGGGCCCCCGGGACGACCTTCTCGTCCCTGCTGCGCGCCATCAGCGCCCGCAGCGCGGCGCCCTTCTCCCAGATGTCGGTCCGGCGCCGCTCCTCGGCTGCCTCTTCGGGGGAACGACCCGCCGCCTCGACGGCGCCCCCCTTGCGCAGCCGCTCGACCTCGGCGGTCAGCGCCGCGACGCGCGCCTCCAGAACGTCGACCGTCATGCCGGCCTCGTCCAGCAGCTCCCGGTAGCTCGCCCGCTCGACCTCGAAGTTCGCCCGCTCGGCATCGCGGACCCGGCTCTCGGATGCCTGCACCTCGTCGAGCAGCGCCTTCCCGAAGTCGCCCAGGCGCTTCTGCAGGGCGTCCGGCAACTGCATCAGCTCGATCACCGGCTGGTAGTTGCGGGTGTCCCTCCAGTCCTTCAGCACCTTGCCGACGTCGCCGAAGGAGCCCCTGCGCTTCAGCTTCTCGCGCACCCGTCGGACGGAGACCCGGACCGCCTGCTCGCCCCGAAGGCCGCGCATCTGGTCCGCGACCCTGAAGATCTCCGCCCTGTCCACCATGACGTCAGCCCCGAATTTGTCGGGAGCACTATCCGGACGGCGCATGAAGAAGCGGTCACCGCAGGCGCGACCGCCGGGATCCACAGGCGAAACTTGCCCGGCGCAAGACGCCATAGCCAAGCCCCTTGCACCGCCGGTCCGGCAGCTGGGACAAGCCAACCTGAAGGAACCGGGACACCGCACCATGCCAACAGAGCCGGCGAGATCAGCGAAGGAGAACCGCGAGGCGTTCCGAGCCGGCAGAGCCCCGCAGCCTTCTGCCAAGCTCGGCACGGTGGTACTCTCCTACCCCGGGAGAGCAGCGAATCCGGGCCCTGTCCGGAGGTAGCCTGATGCGGAACTCCACGAAGCGCCGGCTCCGCGCGGTCGACCTCTTCTGCGGGTCCGGCGCCGTCACGACCGGATTGTCCCGCACCTTCGACGTCGTGGCGGCCGTCGACAACGACGCGACGGCCTGCCGCACGTACAAGGCCAACCATCCGGGCGTCAGGCTTTTCGAGCGGGACATCACTGAACTCGATCCGTTCGAGATCCTGGAAGCCGTTCCCGCGGCGGCCGACCTGGACCTGCTGGTCGTCTGTGCGCCCTGCCAGCCCTTCAGCAACCAGAACCGCCGCAAGGCCGCCGATCCGAGGGCTTCCCTGATCCTGCAGGCCGCTCGTTACGCGCAGGCGCTCAATCCGACGGGCATCCTTTTCGAGAACGTCCCGGGCCTGGCGGGCTCATCCGGCGTCTATACGGAACTGTCCCGTGCGATGGCCGCGGTCGGGTATGTCGTCGGAAGACCCCGAAGGGTCAACGCGGCGGATCTAGGCGTTCCCCAACGCCGCATCCGCTGCGTCATGTTCGCCGCGCGCTCCGCCGAAAGGGTCGCCCGGTTCGAGACTGCCGAGTGGTCGGCTCCCCGGACGACCGTGGCGCAGGCCATACGAGCCCTCAAACGTCTCGAAAGCGGCGAAACGGATCCCGACGACCCCCTCCATGCGGCGCGCCGCCACGCCCCCATCGCGCTCCGTCGGTTGCGGTCGATACCCGCCGATGGAGGAAGCAGGTCGTCGCTGCCCCCGGAGCTCAGGCTGAAGTGCCACGAGAACACCCACGGCTATCCGGATGTCTATGGACGCATGGCTTGGGATGACGTCGCGCCGACCCTGACCACGGGGTGCACCGACGTGACCCGGGGGCGTTTTGCTCATCCGGAACAGGATCGGGCCATAACCCTGCGCGAGGCGGCGTTGCTCCAGACGTTTCCGCCGAAGTACGTCTTCCACGGAGCCTACAAGGAAATAACCACCCAGATCGGCAATGCCGTACCGGTGACCATGGTGGCCGCGATGGTGCCCGCCATCCTCGATGCCTTGGCGAGCACGTGAAGAGGAAAGGCGAAGGGTGGATCGAGCCCGAGCCGGCCAAGTCCGACGCCATGCGCCGCGTGCGGACAGCCGGCACCAAGCCGGAAATCGAGCTCCGAAGCCGCCTGCACGGAGGCGGGCTGCGCTATCGGGTCACGTATCCGGTTCCGGGCAGGCCACGCAGGACCATCGACATCGCGTTCACGCGTCGCCGCCTCGCCGTCTTCGTGGATGGCTGTTTTTGGCACGGATGCCCTGTTCACGGGACGCCGCCGCGGACCAACGCAAGCTTCTGGAAAGCGAAGATCGAGCGGAACCGGCTGCGTGACCGCGATACGGACCAAGCGTTGGAAGCCGCCGGGTGGCGCGTGCTAAGAATTTGGGAGCACACAGGGTACGACGAAGCCGCGGGCATGGTCCTCTCCGCGCTCGCAGCCCTCGCTCAAGGGGCAGACGAGTGAACCAGCCCGAAATCTGGGACGAGACCTGGTCCGTGCCGGCGCGGACCATCGACATGCTGGGGCGGCAGCAGATTGCCAACATCCCGACGGCACTGCACGAACTCTTCAAGAACGCCCACGACGCCTACGCCGATGAGGTCGTTGCCGATTACTACCGCGAGGCCGGCGTCCTGGTCATCAGGGACGACGGCGACGGCATGACCGGGGATCAGCTCCGCAAGGGCTGGCTGACACTCGCGAGCGCCGTCAAGACCAACGCCAACTCGGGAGCTCCGGACGCGGCACACGGGAACCGTGAGCGGCCACGCCGCATAATCATGGGCGAGAAGGGCATCGGACGTCTCGCCATCGCGTCAATTGGCCCCCAGGTCCTCATCATGACGCGTCCCCGACCCGTCGAAGGGGTGATCCAACCGCTGCACGTCAGCCTCATCCATTGGGGCGTGAACGAGTTGCCCGACGTCGACCTGTCGCGGGTCGTCGTTCCCACGATGCGACTGCCCGGCGGCGACCTACCCGACGCCTCAGCCGTCCTCGCACTGGCCGGACGGTTGGCGGCGAACGTGGAGACGATGCGCACCCCGCACAACCGGGAAGTCATCGACCGAATACTGCGACAGATCAGGGAATTCGACATCGCACCCGACACCGACCTCGCGGACATGGCGGGACCGAGCCTCGCGTCCGGCGGCCACGGTACGCACTTCATCATAAAGCCCACCGCTGAAACACTCGCCTTCGACCTGGACAAACCCGACGAAGACGACCTGTCCCAGGTCGAGAAATATCTGCTCGGCTTCAGCAATACCATGATGCCGGACCGGCCGTCTCCCGCAATCGTCGCAACCTTCAATGACCATTTGGCCGACGGAACGGTCAATACGCCAATCGGCGCGCAACAATTCTTCACACCGGCTGACTTTTCCGCCGCTGATCACTCAATCAAAGGTCGTTTCGACGAACACGGACATTTCCGCGGCCGCATTTCCGTGTACGGCGCCGAACCAAAGGACCATGAGATCGCTTGGCGCGGTTCAACCGGGAAACCTTCACGGTGCGGCCCCTTCCATATTACTTTCGGTTACCTCCAGGGAAAGGTATCTGAGACCTTGTTGCCGCCCGAGGCATTCGCGGCGATGTCGAAAAAGCTCAACCGCATAGGCGGCCTCTACGTCTACCGGGACGGCATCCGCATCCTTCCGTACGGAGGACCGGACCAGGACTTCGTGGGGATCGAGCGCAGGCGAACGAAGAGCGCCGCCGACTGGTTCTTTTCCTATCGCCGGATGTTCGGGGCGGTGGAGATCACCTATCCCGAGAACAAGGACCTGAAGGAAAAAGCCGGTCGCGAGGGCTTCATACGAGACGGGGCATACAATGACTTCGTCGGGATACTTTCCGGGTTTTTCGAGAGGCTGGCCGTCGACTTCTTCCGGGACAGTTCGAAGCACGGGGAATGGAACGAGACGAAGCTGCGGCTGAACCGCGAGGCATTGCTCCTGGCCAAGCGGGACCGCTCGGCCAAAGTCAAGTCGGCTAGGTTCGCAAAGCGGCTCGACGGGTTCTTCGAACGGCTCGAAGCCGGGGCCTTCACGAAGGAGGCCGACCGCATTCGCGCCGACGTGGCCGCGCGTCTCGACGCCCTCACGTCCGACCCGGAAGCCGGGGGGGCCGCCATCCTCAGGATCGAGGCCGACCTGCGGCGCGCCAAGGATGCCCTTTCATCCCAACTCGTACTCACGAAGCCGTTGGGCGCCGGATTGTCGAAAGCCAGAGCGGCCGACTGGGACGCCTACTTGCGCAACGTCGCCCGCATCCGCGCCGAGGTCGTCGAGCCCTTGGATGCCGAGACCGCCGGGATGATCGAGCGAGCGATCAAGTCGAAGGGACTGAACGTCGACCGTCGCCGCCGGCTCGCGGAGGCGATAGACGACAAGGGTCAACGGGTCGTGGCGCAGGCCGAGCGCGTGCGGGGGGCGGTCGACAAGCGTCTCGAAGAGCTCCGTGCCCAGGTCACGTCCAGCGTCAGGAACGCGATCTCCGGTCTTTCATCGAAGGTCGAGGGCACGCGCATCACGCTCTCGGGGATCAGCACCGGCGGTCTCGACGAACAGGCGTTCGAAGACATGCGCACGTCGTTCGAGAGCGACATCGAGGCATCGTCACGCGACACTCGGGCGATGCTGGAATCCCTCGCCGGCCAGCTCGGCAGCCTCATGGATGCGGTGCGCGGCGGCGGGACGCTCGACGAAACGACGGATGCCATCGAGACCCGGTCCGAGGCGTACAGGGAGCAGCTGGACCAATACGTCGAACTCGCACAACTCGGGACCGCGGTCGGCATCGTCCAGCACGAGTTCGCGAGCGCCGTCGTCCGCGTCCGGCGGGCCATCGAGCAACTGAACTGGTGGGCGAAGTCCAATCCCGAACTCCAGGCCCTCGATAGGGATCTCCGGTCCGGGTTCGAGCATATCGATGCCTACCTCGACCTGTTCGCACCCCTGAGCAAGCGATTGACCAGGACAGGGGTGGCCGTCTCCGGTCGCGAGATCCGTACCTACCTCGATGAGGTCTTCGGCGACCGGATGGAACGGCACGGGGTCCGCGTCGTCGTCTCTCCCGGTTTCGACGGCGGCAAGCTCGACGGGCAGCCCTCGGCAATCCTCGCGGCTTTCGTGAACCTGATGGACAACGCCATCCACTGGGTCTGCTCGGCGCCCCACGGGAATAGGGTCATCACCTTCGGCGTGGAGGGCGGGGGTCTGACCATCGCCAACAGCGGACCGGGCATCGAGGCCAGGAACGCGGAGCGCATCTTCGAGTACGGCGAGACGACACGTCCGGGGGGGCGCGGGATGGGCCTTTATGTGTCGCGTCAGGCCTTGCGTCGATCCGGCCTCGAATTGACACTCCTGGATGTCGGGGCCTCCCGCGAGCCCCGATTCATGGTCGCTTCCATTGAAGCAGTCGACGAGACGGAGAACGACGGGTGACCGCGGGCATGAGCCTCGACCAATTGGTGCGCGACGGCGCAGCAAAGTTCCTGCAGACCGTTCTCGTGATCGACAACGAGTTGGCGATGGAAGATCCGCCTCGGGAAACCGTGGCGCCCAGGCTCGGGAACCAACGGCCCAGGCCGTTTTCGAGAGCGTCCGCCACAGGGGCCGGAAGCGCCGACGCCGATCCGGACGCGGTTCCCGCAACTGCGGAAGGGACGGCTCAAGAGGCAGGCGCCGGGCGGATGCCGGAAACGGGGAAATCAGCCGAGCCAGAGCCGAATGCCAGCACCTTGAACGTCAAGACGATCATGGACGCATTTCTCAGGCGGTCACTCATCTGCGGCATGCACAGGCCGGAGAAGCGTGACGACCTCGTCCAGGAAGCCATAAACGCCGCGCGCCGCTCGGATGCCGTCATCGTCGATTGGCTCCTGATGGGCAGCGACCCCACGCCTGCAAAGGACATCATCGCAGGAATACTCAAAGGTGACAAGGAAGATCACGGCAGACTGCGCCTCATCGTAGTCTATACCTCCATGGCAGGGGTCGGCGGAATTTCAAAAGAAATTCTAGAGCATATGGCGGAAGCCGGCCTTGTTGACCGCGGAGGGGGCGTCCTGACGGGACCGGATACGCGGATCGTCGTCCTCAATAAGGCAGGCACGCCACTTGCCACCGAGACCGTTGCGGTGGATGCCCTTCCCGAACGGATCATCGATGAGTTCGCGAGGCTGTCGAACGGTATCCTGAGTACATTCGCCGTGACCGCGGTCGCGGGCATTCGACGGGCGACGCATCACGTCCTTGCGGTGTTCTCGTCCGAACTCGACGGAGCGTTTCTGGCTCACCGATGCGCGCTCAAGACGCCCGACGACGCAACCGACTTCGCCCTTGAGCTGCTCGCCGGGGAATTCAAGGGTGTCGTCACGCGCGCAGGCGAGGCAACCCGCGTCCTTGCTGCCGGCCCCCTGGAGGAATGGATCGCCCGCAAGGCGGGCACCGACGGTAACATTCGCACCGATGCGGTGGAAATTCCAGCTGAGATAGTGAAAACCTTCGCTAGGGACGGCGAGAAGGCAATCACGAGCACGGAAAATTTGCAAAAGCACGCCGTGGCACCGGGCCAACCTCAACCCAAAGGCGGGCTGGGTCAAAAGAAAATCGGCATTCGCACCGTCGGTCTTTTATTCCATGAAAATACCGAACACTATCTACGCGCCCACCACGGGTTCGCTCGCCTGTCCCAATTCAAGAACGAGCCATACGGTCGGCGGGCTCCGAGGGACGACTGGAGGCCGACGCTTTCGCTGGGGAGCGTCATCGTGAAACTCGACGCTCAGAATAATCCGATACGTGATCATTACCTGCTATGTACGCAGCCACGGTGCGACGCCGTCCGCATTGAGAAGACACGAAGATTTCCCTTTCAGATGGGCCGACTTGCGACGCCGCAAGCTTTCAATCTCGTTGCGAGCGAGCCGGGCACCGCGGATGGCGAGGAGCCGATCTACGTTATCATCGAGATGAAACCCCATGATACGGTCATGGTCGAATTCGAGGCGAAAATCGACCAGCGCGTTATGGCCGAAGCAGTGGGCAACTCGTTCCATTTCGTCGCATGCGATAAGCCTGCAACTCGTTACCTGTGGCTGGGCGATCTACGCGATCTGACCGCGCAGCGAACGGCCGGAGCGGTGGCATCGAGACTGCACGAAGTCGGCATCGACGAGTTCGAGTGGTTGCGGCTTCATGCCAAGGAGAAGCCGCCGAAGGCCGAGAAGAGTGAGCCGGGACAGGACGGCAATCCTGCCGGCACCTGAGGCGTGCAGGCCCGTCGCATGGTGAGGGTCGGCGAGGGCGTCCTTTGGAAAGCCGTCCCCACGCCGGGACCGCGAAATCGCGCCCGCTCAGTCGTCGCCCCCGACAGATTTGCCATGGAGGGCGCCGGGCCCGGAACCCGGTGGGGCGCTCGGCCCCTCCTTCCCCGGGCTGGGAGTGTCCGCGACAACCCGCCGAGTCGACTTCTGCAGCGGCGACCGCGGCTAGGCCCGCCGAACCTGACGGAGCCGGCTATCGAAAGGTCCCGGGTCCTCCACACGGATCCACCGCTTTCGGGCCCGCAAATTGCTGGGTCCCGTTCGAGCGGTTGACGCCCTGGGCGTCGGTTGCCAGTTTGTTTCAAGCCTGGGCGGCGCCCAGTACCAAAGCGAGACCGACGTGTCCCACCCCCTGCACCTCATACGGAAGGCCGCGGCTCCCAGCCGACCGTCGCTTTCCCGATCCGCCCAACAGGGGGCCTGACCGCACGCGAGCGTCGGCAGCCCCGGAGAGAGGCTGCCTTGACCGACCGCGCTTCCGACCGATCCGACGTCTCGCCGTTGGCGGCGCAAACAGCCCTGGCCGGCCTGGCCGCACCCGTCCCCGCAACGGAGGATCCCGCGCGTTTCGTGGGGGAAATTTTCCGGCGCCTTGCATTGTCGCGCGAAACCTTCGGGGAGACCGGCTTCGGCCGGATCGCAGCCGCCGTGCTCGTGGCCCTCGGCAGGGCCGCCCTGGAGGAGGCCGAGCGCCAAGCCTGGCACTTGAAGGAGCGCTCGGCCCCGGTGCCCCCCGGCATGAGGGTGTCTGCGACCGCCCGCCGCGTCGACTTCGACGGCTGGGACGCCGGCGAGGCCGAGTGAAGCGGTATCCCGACCCTGAGGAGCAATCCGTGATTGACCTGAAACAGATACCGCGCATCGCCGGCGGCCTCCTGGGCCTGCCGGCCGTCATCTTCCTCACACGATCCGAGACACCCCCCGGGGCCTGACCGGCGCGCACGGACGCGCGCGGCGGCCTCGCGATGGAGGCCGCCATGACCAATTCCAAGAAGAGAACCCCTTCCTCGCTTCTCGACCATCGCCGCCGGGCCGCTCCCCGTACCGAAGAGGTGGAGCTCGACTACGGCCTTCCCGAGCCCGAAGGCGAGGGAGACGCCCTCGGCAAGCCGGGAGATCTCCTGGCGAACGCCTCCGTCGGCACCATCCTGGCGACGGCGATGCTGCTCGACGCCCTGACCGCGCCCGAGCGCCGGCGCCTGATGCGCCAGCAGGGTCTCGCGATGGTCGTGAAGGTGCCGGGCTCGGACTGGATGGAGCACGTCGGACGGTCGCTTTCCCGCGTGCACACGTGGTCGGAGATTTTCAGGAGGGCCGGCGCCAGCCGCAGCGAGAAGACCGACTTAGGCAACGACAGGACCTGCGACATGCTCAGCTCGGGCCGCTCCGTCCTGGGCGTATCGACCGCACCGGAGCGTTACCTGCCCTCCGCTCTCCTGGCGTCGGCGGACATCCGTGTCGACCTGCGCGCCCCGAACGCCAAGGTCATGACGCTCGTGATCGACCTCGTGACCGGCACCCGGCCACGCAAGCTTCCGCCGGGGCTCGGGCACGGGCTCTCCCTGACCGAGCTCGCGTCCTGCATCCGGAAGGGCAGCAGCGCGGCCGCCTGCGTCCGGAGGCTTAAGGAGGCCGCCGCGTCGAAGGTCGGCGGAGCCGACCAGGATCTCGCTTCGGTGCCGCTGCTGAGCGACTGCCTTGGCTATGGGGCGGCCCACGCGTGGGGAATGCAGTTGGTAGAGGCAGTTCGCCAATATCAGCGCGGCGAGCGTGACTGGAGTACCGTAGAAGATCGGAACATTGTATTATCTGGAGACCCTGGCGTAGGCAAGACTAGCTTTGCGAGGAGCCTGGCCAAGACTGCAGGCATCCCGCTGATCGCGACGTCTGTCTCGTCGTGGTTCGCGTCTACGGGCGGGTACCTCAACGACATCTGCAAGGCAGTGGACGCCGTGTTCGACCAAGCCATCGCCTGCGGTCCATGCGTCTTGCTGCTGGACGAAATCGATGCCGTGCCGTCGCGCGCGCACTGCGACAGCCGGCACCGGGACTTCTGGGTGCCCGTTGTCAGCCACATCCTCCTGGCGCTCTCGTCGGCGGTGTCCGGACCGAACTCCCGGATCATCGTGATCGGAGCCACCAATTTCCCCGAGCGCCTCGACGAGGCTCTGGTCCGGCCCGGGCGGCTGAACAGGGTCGTGCACATCGAGCGGCCGGACGTGCTGGCCATCGCCGGCATCTTGCGCCAGCACCTGGGAGCCGATCTGGAAGGCGAGGACCTGATGCCGCTGGCCACCATCGGCGCCGGAGCCACGGGCGCCGACGTCGCCGGGTGGGCGCGCGGCGCCAGAATGACGGCCCGCGCCGCCGGCCGCGGGATGGTCCTCGCGGACCTCGTCGAGCAGCTCGCGCCACCCGAGACGCGCTCACCGGCCCAGCTTCTCGCCGTGGCGAGGCATGAAGCCGGTCATGCCGTAAGCCACCTCAGGTTGCAGCTTGGCGAGGTCCTGACGGTCTCCCTGATCGAGAGGGGCTCCTTCTCGGGGCGCACCATCGTCCACTTCAGAAACTCCTCGGCGATGGATGCCACCGAGCTCGACAACGCGGTGGTGTCCATCCTGGCCGCTCGCGCCGCGGACGAACGTTGGGGAAGCGTCACCACCGGCTCTGCGGGCGGCCCCGGCTCGGATCTTGCGCATGCCACCCGCCTCGTTGCGGGCAAGCACGCATCCTACGGCCTCGGAGCATCGCTGCTCTATCGCGGGGAGCCCACAGAGGCCCTCGACCAGCTCCGGACCGACCCTGCTTTCAGGAAGGTGGTCGACGACGACCTGACGAGGCTCTTCGACATCGCGCGGCGCTTCGTCGAGGAAAACCATGTGCTGATCGATGCGGTCGCCCGCCGTCTGGTCCAGGCCCGCATCCTCTCGGGTGCCGACGTCGCCGCCATCGTCGCGGAGCCCGGAAATCGGGCATATGCCCGCCGGCGCAGTTCGGTGAACGCGGGAGGCGCCCGTGACTGACAGTCAGACCGACGCCAACATCGGCGATGTGCTGATCGGCCTGATGCGCCTGCGTCGGGTCCTCGCATCGTCCGACTTCCAGGACCTGCTCGGAGCCGTCCTTGTCGAGATCGAGCAGGGCTTGGAGCTCGCGCTTGAGGCAGAATACCGTCGCAAGGCCGAAGGCAACCTGATCCCGTTCCCGGGCGCAATCGCCAGGGGCGGCATCCGGGACGAAGCACCCTGACGCCGCTCTCGGCGGCTGCACCGAGGTTGTCCACAGGAACTCGTTATGGCCTCCGCGCCGCGGGACCGCCGCCCAGTGGTTATCGCAACTGCCCCCCCGCAAGGCAGCCGGCAGCGGAGTTGCGGAGCCATCGACCCCGCGAGTCGGACAGCCTGCTCGGGGCCGTCGCCGTCGAGGTGGGCACCGGCATGGAGCTCGTCGCGGAGCGTCGCCACGCCCGTCCGGCGGACGGAAACGTGGTGACCTTCCCGGGGCCGCGAGGCCCATGATGGCGCGCCCTTGCCGGTCCCGTCATTTACAGGCTTCTCACGCAATCGGCGCGGCCAGGGTGTTCGTTAACCTGTCGTCAGCCTGGGCGGTGCAGGATGCACCCATCGTCCGACATCGACCCACCGGCCGACAAACGGCCCCACCGGAGGAGCGCGCGCATGCCCTGCATGACCATACGTCCCGTCCGGTCCGGCGGTGTCCCCACCATGGCGATATCCCGGAACCGGACCTGACCCGGAGCGCCCGCGGGCGCCCGACCCTTCGCGAAAACCCGAAGGCCCGCCCCGTCACGGGGCGCGGTGTCACGCTCGTTACCAGGGAGTACCGCCCATGTCAGGTCGCGAACGCATCCTCGCCGCAATGGCGTCCGGCCGGAACGTCCCGGCCTACGTCGCCGACTTCCTCGATCCCAAAGGGTGACAGGACCGTCCCCGCCAAAGGGGGACACGGGCCGTGCCGCTAAGGCGGAGCCCGATCTCGTCGGCATCGACTTCGCCGGGACCGACCCGGATAGAACGCCCGCGCCCCGCAAGACGGGTCCGCAGGTCGGCACGGTCGCCGACCCGTTCCGGCATCGCACCTACACCTACGAGAGCGAGGCCGAACGCACCGTGATCACGGTGCTCGGTTCGTTCCCGGAAGTGATGCGCATCGAGGAGCAGGTCGAGGTCACGTACTCGCTGGACGGCGTCGAGCGCATCCATTTCATGGACGTGCTCGCGACCTACCGGGGGGGTAAGCGCGTCGCCTGCTACGTGAAGTCGGAGGCCACGGAGGAGGTCCGCCGGGAGGCGCGTGCGATCCTGACCGCGATCTGCGCGCGGCACGGTGCCCGGTTCGCCGACGACTACCGCCTCGTGACCTTCGACGGTCTCTCCCCGGCGACGGTCGCCAACGCAGGGCTGATCACGCGCTGCGGCGGGGAGTTCGACGGGGAAGCCCGCCGCGCCGTCCGCGCGGTGCTCCCGGACCTCGGTCCGGAAGTCACCGCGCACGAGGTCGGCTTGGCGACAGGCCTGGGTGTCAGGGCGATGCGGGCGGCCTTCGCCCTCATCCCGGAGGGCGATCTGCTGAACCCTCCGGGCCTGCAGCTCTGCTTTCACACATCCTTAGCCAACCTGCGCAGCCGCCGTCCCGCTAACCAAGCGGCTTAAGGCGTCGCTACGGCAATCGGCGGGACGGTGTCCTACGGAGACACCGCCCCGCCGCCCCTCCGCCAGACCCGGGCCGAGCCATGCACTACGATACCTTCAGGTTGGGGATGAACGACCGGGTCCGGTACCAGGGCGAGTTCTACCGCCCGGAAAGCCGCGACGACCAAGCACGCCACTGGGTGCTGCGGCGCCTCACGGACGGGTCGGCCCTCGACGGCCATCGCTGGCACCTGTCCGACCGCGACCACTACAGGCTCCGCCGGTCCGAAACCATCCTCGTCGAAGACGATTTCTTCGCGCCCGTAGGACGCCTCCTATCGGAGCGGAGCGACGATTCCGACCTGAGCGACCTGAGCGAGGACGAACTCCTGACGGTGGCCTGGAAGCTCGAATGGTGCACCCGGTTCTACCGGGCACGCGCCCTCCTCGACGGCTACGTGAAGGCTCCCCCGTGCACGCCCAAGGGGCTGGAGGCGTTCATCGAGCGGGAGCGCGAGCCCATCCACCGCTGGTACGTGAGGACGTTCCGCAAGCCGCGCCCTGCCGGCCGCTTCTTCAAGGGCACGGACCCAAAGCCCTACGACTGGCCCGGAGCCTCGACCCTGCGGGACTGGCTCGCCGCCTACGAAGCCAAGGGCCACAAGAAGAAGGCTTTCCGGCCGCAGTACAAGAACTGCGGCAACCGCCATCAACTGAACGGCCTCATCGTCTCGGTCATCGAGCGCGAGGTGCAGGGTTACGCCAGCAAGGCGCAGCCCACGATCTCCGACATCTACGAGAATGTCGTCGAGCGCCTCGACGCGTTGAACCGGGACCGCGAACCGGAGGACCGCCTCCAGGTCAGCGAGCGCGCCGTCAGGCGGCGCGTTCACCAGCTCGATCCGCTCTTCAAGGACGCCGGGCGCCTGGGCAAGGAAAGGGCCCGCCGGAAGTACACGCCCGTCGGGCATGGTCTCGAAAGCATCGACGGCATCGAGCCGCTCCGGCGCATGGACAGGGTCGAGATCGACGACTGGGAAATGGACCTGTTCACGCTGATCAACCACAAGCATGCCCGGGAGAGGTTGAGCCCGAAGGCGCGCGAGAAGGCCAAGGACATCGTCCGCGCGACCCGCTGCACCGTCACGTTCGCCATCGACGTGGTCACCCGCTGCGTCGTCGGCCTCAACGTCTCGCCGAACGAGCCTGCGGTCGCCGGCGCCAGGGGCGCCCTGCGCAGCGTGCTCGTCGACAAGACGCCGCTCGCGCAGGCCGCGGGATGCCAACGCGACTGGCCCATGTTCGCGAAGCCCCGCGAGGTGGCGACGGACGGCGGCCCCGTGTTCAAGGGCGAGTTCCACGATACCGTGGAGCGCCTCGGGATCGGGCACCGCTATCCGGGCGGAAACCCGACGCGGCGCGCCACGGTCGAGTCGTCCCTCCGCATCCTGAAGGCATTCTGCAGACGGTTCACGGGCCAGTCGTTCTCCAACGTGGTCAAGCGCGGCGACTACGAGGCCGACAAGCTGGCGAGCCTCTTCGCCGTCGACCTCGAAACACACCTCGTGAGGTTCATCGTGGACTACTACCACGAGAGAACCCACCCGGAGATCGCGGCCCGTCCGCGGACCGCCTGGGAGACGGCCGGCAACGTCCTTGCGGGCGCGCCGAACGCCGTCCAACGGCAGGTCGGCTTCGGCATCCGCCTCGACGACCGCACCATCGACGCCGCCGGCGTCACCTTCCTGCACATCCAGTACAGGCACGATAAGATGGCGCTGCTGCACGGCAGCGTCGGGAACCGTCGCCTGACGGCCATCGTGGACCCGCACGACCTGCGCAGGATCCTGATCCGCATCCCGGAGGAGGCCAAGCGCAACCTCGACGTCGAGGGCGAATACATGGCCTTCACGGCGCGGACCGAGTTCCACGGCGTGTCCGCCCTGCGCCACATGAACAACAGCGCGGCGCTGCTCGCGTTGGAGGCCCGGGAGGACGCGGAAGGCAGGTCGTTCCGGCTGGACGCCCTGCGCTCGATCAAGGGCGCCGCCGAGAAGGCCCGCATCCGGGCGGGCGTGCCGTCCGACATCCTGTCCGCCAAGACGTACATCGAGCTGTTCGCCGAGTTCGAGCGCGCGGGCGCCAGGGCGACCAAGCCCCGGCCCGCGCCCGTCGGCCCGCCCATGGGCGCAGACGACGAGCCCGGCATCCTCGGCGAATCGATGGCCAGGCCCGCCGGGCCCGCCCGCGAGGTCCGGCCGGCTACGGACCCCGACGCGACGCCGAGATCCATCAATCGCTACAGCGAGGACGAGGAATGACCAGAGGTGAGCGCCGACCCGTCGTCCTCGCGCCGCGGTTCGACCGGGAAGACGAGGAAGCCTACTTCCGTACCCTCCAGTCGAGGATGCCGGAAAGGAGCCAGCGCGTCATCGAGACCTTGAGGCGCGTCCGGGCCGTGTACGTCGAGTGCGGCCGGGACGCCGCCCTGCGGGCCAATTTCGACCGCTTCCTCGAACGCTTCTACGCCGGACGGAACGAGGTCCGCGAGGAGGCGGACATTTACATCCTCGTCGGCCAGTCCGGGGCCGGGAAGACGAAGGCGGTCGGCCGCTTGCTCCGCGAGCATCCGGGGCTCCAGCCGGTCGATACCCCGTACGGAACGGTCACGCCTTACGTCTCGATCAAGCTCAAGGGCTACGGCCTCCCGCGCCTCGTGGCGGCGCGGATCATCCGCGAGGCCGGATACGGCCAGGTGAACGGCAGTCTTCAGGGCGAGATGTTCGACGGCCTCAACGACGCGCTCCGTGCGCAGCGGGTGTTCGTCGTCCACGTCGACGAGGCACAGCACCTGTTGAGGAAGAATGCGGGCGTGAAGGAACAGCAGGAACTCGCCAACGCGATCAAGGGCGCATCGGTCGACCCGAACTGGCCCATCGTCTTCGTGTTCTCAGGTTTGCCGGAGATCATCAACCTGGCGCGGAAGGATGAGCAGGTCGACAAGCGGGGCGACTACACCGTGTTTACAGACGTCGCGATGCCCGATGAAAGCGACCTCGTGGAGAAGATCGTCTGCGAGATGGCCGGAGCTGCCGGGCTCGACGTCTCAGGGCTCGTCGAGGGCGACTTCCTGGAGCGGCTCGCACACGCCGCACACTTCCGGTACGGGCGCATCTGCCAACTCGTCCTGTCGGCGATCCACGAGGCGCTGCACAGGAAGACCGCCTCGCTGGCCATCGGTCATTTCGCGAAGGCCTACGAACGCCGCACCCTGGCGTTCGGGAGGCCGGACAAGAACCCCTTCATCACCGATGCCTGGAGGAGCCTGGATCATGGATCGTTCCTGGAACTCCCTGAGGACGGGCAGCGGGACGCCGACGCTCATGATTAGCCGGACCCGCATTCCGGGCCATCCCTTCGTCAGGCACGGGCATCCCCTGCAACCGCGCGAGCCGGCGATGGGATACGCCGCTCGCCTGGCCGCCATCCAGGGCGTCGACCTTGCCCGGTTCCTCCGAGACATGCGCATCGGGTTCAAGGAGCTGTTGCGGGGGGATGGAGATGCGGTTCGCGGCCTCGCCGCGCTGCGTTCCCTGGACCACAAGGCGGTCGAGTCCCTCGTCACCTACACGCCGAGGCGTGAAGAGGGAGCGAGGGACTACGCGGTGGCAGGGGCGCCGATGCTCCCGGGGGACGTGCTGGCGGGGTCGTTCCGCGTGTGCCCCCACTGCATCGCCGAGGACCTGGACAGGTTCGAGGGCCCGGTGGCCGCGCGTCCCTGGCTGCGCCTGGAATGGGTGCTGTCGGGGGTGCGCGCCTGCGCCGCCCACGGGGCCGCGCTCGTCGATGTCCGGCCCGACGAAAAGCTCCACCTGGGATGCGACTTCTCGTGGACGGTCGCCTCGCAGGTGCTGCCAGGGCTCGAACGCCTGCGCGCCGAGGCCGCGGAGGGGGAGGCGACGACCTACGTCGAGTGGGTCGCCGGGCGTCTCGACGGTGCCGTCGATGCGGGGAACTGGCTCGACGACGTTCCCCTTTGCGCCGGCATGGCCTTCTGCCAGGGACTGGGTATCTCCGCCCTGCACGCCCCCGGCACGCGCCCCTCGGCCCTCGGTATGAGGGATCTGGCGAGGGCCGCCGAGGAGGGATACCGCATCGCCGCCCGGGGCAGGCAGGCGGTCGAGACCCTCTTCGACCGAATCGTCGAGACGCAACTGACGAAGAAGCGCGGTTCGGTTGGGCACGAGAGGATCTACGGGCAGGTCCACCGCGTCCTGCGCTGGCACGGCGAGGACCCGGCGTTCGCGAAGTTCAGGGACGTCCTTCGCGAGCACGCGTTCGCGAACCTTCCCCTGAGCCCCGGCATCCCCTTCCTCGGCGTGGCGCTGGACGAGCGCCGCGTCCACAACCAACGGAGCGCCGCGGTCTCAAGCGCGCGGGCGGATAGCAGCATGCTGCGGTTGGTCGGGAACGGGACCGCCGAAGCCGCGGCCGGACGGCGGCTCCGCATCCCCGTCCCCGAGTTCGAGGCGCTGGTCGCGAGCGTCGCGGGGCACATGACGAACAAGGAGGTGTCCGCCCTCACCGGGCTGGACATCCGGCAGATCGACCGCTTGGTGGAACGGGGTGTGTTGCCCATCCTGCCGGAGGCATCCCGGCCCGCTGGGGCCTATCGCCGCTTCCTGCGCGCGGACATCGACGCGTTCATGGCCCGGCTGCTTCGAGACGCCGTGCCCGTGCCGGGGCCGTCCGGGAGCCGCGTGCCCATCGAGAGGGCGCGCAGCGTCGCCCGCGTCACGGCGGCCGACGTCGTACAACTCGTCTTCGAGGGAAAGCTCGGGTGGGTCGGAAGCCAGGGCGACGGCCGCCGCTATGAGAACCTCCTGGTCGACGTGGACGAGGTGCGGGCGATCCTGCAGCCTGCGCGGCCCGGAACCGGCCTGACCCTGACTGAGGCGATGGCCAGGCTCCCGGGCATCAAGCATCACAGCCTGCCGCGGCTGGTCCGCGCCGGCCTGCTCGAATACGCCTCGGAGTATCGTCCGACGAGCCTTCGCACGCTCAAGGTCCTCACGGGCGCGAGCGTCGAGGCATTCGCCGCGCGGTACGCCACCCTTCAGGAGGTCTCGACCGCGCTGGGCATCGCGCCGCTCTTCGCCCTGCGCCGCCTCAACGGCGACGGCGTGAGGGAGGCGGTGAGCTTCGAGCAGGTCCGGTCGAAGATCTACAACCGTTCGGACGTGGCCAGGTATCTGGTGCCGGCTCCGGCTTCCTGACCGGGCCGATGCGTGGCGACCCTAGCCCCGGGCCGTCAGTGAATGCCGGGGAGCGCCGGGCCTGCCTCCGGTTCGAGGTCGAGGCCGGCTTCGTGGACGGTCTCCCGGATGCCGAGCGCCATCGCCATGCAGCACACCTTGCACGCCTGGTAGCGGCTCTCGAAGGACGCGGCCGCCCAGGCATCCCGGGTCACCGGGCCGGACCCCGCTATCTCCCTTCGCGATAGCATGAGTTCGACCACGGCATCGTTCCTGGTGACGCCGAACGCCTTGGCCTTCTCCATGTAGTCCGCCAGCATCCCCGCATCGACCGGGACCTCGTGCTCGTCGAACCTGAACCACCGCAGGCCGGTCGCAGGGTCCGGGGGCGGCACCGTATCCCTCTGCGCGCAGATCGACATCATCCCGACGACGCTCTCGATGGCCTCCGCCCGCGTCGCCACCGGAGCGGGAGTGCCGATGATCGTGCCGATGCCCGGCGGCAAGCCTCCGAACTCCAGGTCGGCGTGCCAGCCGCCGCCCTCCTGGTAGAGGTGGACGCCGCGGGCCTTCGATAGCTGCCAGTACGCCTCGGCCGACGCGGCCGTGTTGCTGAACATCTCGACCCGGACGCCGGTCACGTCGATCAGCCGGCCCTTGAGATGGCGGAGCAGCGCCGCGGCCCTCATCCGGTTTTGCGGATTGGTGTGCTTGTAGCCCATGGCGGCGCCCCGTCTCGCAGCCGCCCTGTGGCGGGTGCGGCAGGGCAATGTCCCCCTCGGCCCGGCAAGCTTCAAACGCGGCGGATGCCGTGCGCCGGGTCACGCCGCCGGCCAGGGCTATGCGGAACTTCGGCGATATGGCCACGGAACTTTGAGTTCCGTATGGCATCAGCTTGAGCGGGCGGATGCGGAACTTTGGGTCGGCTATCAGCTGAGGTCCGCGAGGCCCGGAACGGCCGACGGGGCCGGGCTCCGCGCGAGCCCGGCCCTGCCCGTCTCGCCGTGTGCGCCCCCGCACGCGACGGTCAGCCCCGCGGCGCAGCACCTTGGCATCGCGGCGCCGCAGCGCCACCTCGGCGCCGGATTAAACCCGGACGCGGCCCCCGCCGCATCAGCACGAGGTAACCCATGCCGTCCCTGCTCGACCCGATCCGCGTCGGCGCCATCGAGGCGAAGAACCGGATCTTCATGGCGCCGCTGACCCGCGGTCGCGGCACCCGCGAGCACGTTCCGACCCCGATCATGGCCGAGTACTACGCCCAGCGCGCCGGCGCGGGCCTGATCCTCACCGAGGCCACCGGCATCAGCCAGGAGGGGCTCGGCTGGCCCTACGCGCCGGGCATCTGGTCCGACGCCCAGGTCGACGCGTGGCGGCCGGTCGTGAAGGCCGTCCACGACAGGGGCGGCAAGATCGTCTGCCAGATCTGGCACATGGGCCGGATGGTCCACGCGGACTTCCTCGGCGGCGCCAAGCCGGTCTCGTCCTCGCCGACGACGGCTCCCGACCAGGCCCACACCTATTCCGGCAAGAAGCCCTACAGCGAGGCCCGCGCCCTCGAGGTGTCCGAGATCCCGCGCCTGCTCGCCGATTACGAGCGGGCCACCGCCAACGCCCTGGCGGCCGGGTTCGACGGGGTGCAGATCCACGCCGCGAACGGCTACCTGATCGACGAGTTCCTCCGCGACGGCACCAACCACCGCACCGACCAGTACGGCGGCTCCGTCGAGAACCGCGTGCGGCTCCTGCGCGAGGTGACCGGGGCGGTGGCGAAGGTCGCCGGGCCGGAGCGGACGGGCGTCCGCCTCTCGCCGAACGGCGCGATCCAGGGCTGCAACGACTCGAACCCGGAGCCGCTCTTCGTCGCCGCCGCCCAGGTGCTCGCCGATGCCGGGATCGCCTTCCTGGAGATGCGCGAGCCGGGGCCGAACGGCACCTTCGGCAAGGCCGACCACCCGCCGATCGCCCCGGCGATGCGGCGCGTGTTCCGCAACCCGATGATCCTGAACGCCGATTACGACGGGATCAGCGGCCAGAAGGCCCTGGATGCCGGAGAGGCGGACGCCATCGCGTTCGGCCGGACGTTCATCGCGAACCCGGACCTCGTCGAGCGCATCGCCAAGGGCGCGCCGCTCAACAAGGACGACGCCGCGACGTGGTACAGCCAGGGCCCCGAGGGCTACGTCGACTACCCGACCCTGGCCGAATCCCGCGCCGCCTGACGCCCAGCCGTCGGCACCTCTGCCGCGCCTCGCGCGGGCGCGGCAGGGCGGGCGCGGCAGAACGGGTGCGGCAGGAAAGCGCGGCGGTTCCTTGGCAGCGGCCCGTCGCGCACCTATGTGAGGACGGGACCATGGATGTGCCTGCACCTCACCCGCTCGCGGAAGCCGGACTGACCGACGGGCGCTGGAGCGCAGCGGCCCGGATCGCCGAACTGCGCGACCTCGCGATCCTCGATTCCGAGCCGGAGCCGCTCTACGACGACCTCGTGCGCGTCGCCGCCTACGTCTGCCGGGCCCCGGTCGCGCTGGTCAGCTTGGTCGACGCCGAGCGGCAATGGTTCAAGTCGGAGGTGGGCCTCGGCAAGCGCGAGCTGCCGATCACCTGCTCGGTCTGCGCCCACACGATCGAGGCCGGCGACCTCCTCATCATCCCCGACCTGACCGCCGACGCGCGGACCACCGAGAATCCCCTTGTCACCGGGGCGCCGGCCTTCCGGTTCTACGCGGGCGCGGTGATCCGCGGTAGCCACGGCATCCCCCTCGGTGCGCTCTGCGTGCTGGACCGCGTCCCGCGGCCGGCGGGGCTCGATTCGGAGCAGACCGCGACCCTGCTGGCTCTGGCGCGCCAGATCTCGAGCCTGCTGGAGCACCGCAGGACGCTGGCGCAGGTCGCCGCCCGCGAGGCGGAGATCGCCGCGAGCGAGCGCCGCTTCCGCGTGATGACCTCGGCGATGCCCCAGATGGTCTGGACCACGCGGCCGGACGGGTTCCACGACTACTACAACGACCGCTGGTACGAGTTCACCGGCGTCCCGCACGGCTCCACGGACGGCGAGGGCTGGAACGGGGTGTTCCATCCCGAGGACCAGGAGCGGGCCTGGGCGCGCTGGCGCCACTGCCTCGCGACCGGCGATCCCTACGAGATCGAGTACCGCTTGCGCCACCGCAGCGGCGAGTACCGCTGGACCCTCGGGCGGGCCATGCCGATCCGGGACGCCGAGGGGCGGATCGAGCGCTGGTTCGGGACCTGCACCGACATCGACGACCTGAAGCGCGCCGAGGCCGAGGCCCGCAAGCTCGCGGCGATCGTCGAGACCTCCAAGGACTTCATCGGGCTCTGCACCCTCGAGGGCGCGATCACCCACCTCAACGAGGCGGCGCTGGCCCTGGTCGGCCTGCCCGATCTCGCGGCCGCCCGCGCGAAGACGGTGCCCGACTTCTTCACCGACGACAGCCGCCGGATCCTGGCCGAGACCGTGATGCCGGCGGTGCGCCGGGACGGGTTCTGGGAGGGCGAACTCGCCTTCCGGCACTTCGTCACCGGCGAGCCCCTGGCCGTGCTCTACAACATCTTCCCGGTGCGCGACCCGACCGGGACCGAACTCGGCTACGCCACCGTCACCCGCGACCTGCGCGAGGCCAAGCGCGCCGAGGAGGCCCGCGACCTGCTGATCCGCGAGCTGTCCCACCGGATCAAGAACATCTTCGCGGTGGTCGGCGGCCTCGCCGCCCTGACCGCCCGGAGCGACCCCGCGGCCAAGCCCTTCGTGGCGGCGTTCCGCGAGCGGCTCGGCGCCCTGGCCCGAGCCCACGAGTACGTCCGCCCGCACTCCCCCGACAGCGCCCCGCCGGTCGCCGGGCAGACGGTGCTCGGGCTGATGCGCCTGATCATGGCCGCCTACGAGGAGAACGGGCGGGCCCGCGTCGTGATCTCGGGGGACGATGCCGAGATCGGCGAGCGCACCGCCACGGCCCTCGCGCTGATCATGCACGAGCAGGCCACCAACGCGGTCAAGTACGGCGGGCTCTCGACGCAGGCGGGCGGCGTCTCGCTGAGCGGGATCCGCGAGGCGGGCCGCTACACGCTGACCTGGCGCGAGGAGGGCGGCCCGCAGGTCGCCGGCGCACCGTCCCGGAAGGGGTTCGGCACGGTGCTGGCCGAGCGCAGCGTCGCCGGCCAGCTCGACGGGGAGCTGGAGCACGACTGGGCGCCGGGCGGTCTCCTGATGCGGCTCAGCGTCCCGCTCGAGAACCTGCGGACCTGACATGGCCCGGATGCCGGCCCGGATGCCGGCCGCGCCCGGGCCGGATCTCGTCGTCCTCGACTTCGACGGCACGCTGGCCGACAGCTTCGCGTGGTTCTGCTCGGTCCTGAACGGCGTCGCCGACCGCTACCGGTTCCGCCGGGTCGAGGCCCACGAGGTCGAGGAGCTGCGGCTCCAGGGCGCCCGGGCGATCGTCGCCCATCTCGGCATCCCGCGCTGGAAGCTGCCGCTCATCGCGCGCCACATGCACGCGCTGGCCGCCCGCGACGCCGCGCAGATCGCGCTGTTTCCCGGCGTCCCGGCGATGCTGGCCGCGATCGCGGAGGCGGGCGTGCCGCTGGCGATCCTGTCGTCGAATCGCGCCGACACGGTGCGGCGGGTGCTCGGGCCGGACAATGCCGCCCGCATCGGCGCCTACGCCTGCGGGGCGTCGATCTTCGGGAAGGCGCGCCGGCTGCGGGCGCTGCTCGCGCGGACCGGGGTGCCGCCGCACCGGGCCCTCTGCGTCGGCGACGAGATCCGCGACCTCGAGGCGGCGCGGGCGCTGGGCTGCCCGTTCGGGGCCGTGGCCTGGGGCTACACCGACCCGCGGGCCCTGGCGTCCCGCGGCCCCGAGCACCTGTTCCCGGAGCCCGGGGCGATCGCCCGCCTGGTGGCGGGCGCGGCCGGTCACATGCCGCGGTTGGCGCCCGGCACGACGCTGGTGCCGCTGCCGCTGCCGAACGGCTCGTAGCGGGTCAGGCCGCGGAACAGCTGGCTGAGGAAGGCGCGGTCGGCGCCGCTCGTCGGCGTCGTGCGCTCGATGAAGTCGAAGATCCGCCCGTCCTGCAGGCCGTAGAGGGCCACGCGCTCGACCTTGAAGGCGGGGGTGAAGTACACGGCCGTGACCTTCTGGTCCTCGACCTGCTCGCCCAGGAACATGATCGTCCGGCGGGTGTTCTGCGAGATGTAGTACCAGGACTTGTTGCCCACCGTGGACACGGTCGAGGGCGTGCCCAGGATCTGCAGCACCTGCTCGGGGCCCATGCCGGGCTTGATCGTGGCGAGCGCCGCCTGATCGACCTGGTAGCCGTGGCGCAGCTCCTCGCCGATGCAGCCCGACAGACCGGTTGCCGCGAGGCCGAGCAGGGCGAGGCGCGCGAAGGACTGGACGAAACGGCGCCGCATCGGGCCCCCAGAGAGCGTGTTGACGGACGGGGCGCGACCGTCGCCGCCGGCACGGGGCTCCGACGGCGCTTGCGCCCTGGGCGTGGGTTGCCGTACCGCGGGGTTATGGCTTTGACAAGGCAAGCTTGGCCACAGTGGGCCGGGGTTCCGCATCGATGATCGCCGGGTTGTTCCGCCGCGCCGGCGCGCGCCGCCGCGCCGTCGAGGGGCTGCACGTCGCCCTGAGCGAGGCCGCGCGCCGGCCGGGCCTCTACACGGATCTCGGCGTGCCCGACACCGTGGAGGGCCGGTTCGAGTCCCTGTGCCTGCACGCGATCCTGGTCCTGCGCCGGCTGAACCGGCTGCCGCCGCCGGCCGCCGAGGTGGCGCAGGATCTGGTGAATTCCGTCTTCACCCAGCTCGACGCCTCCCTGCGCGAGTTGGGTGTCGGCGACATGGGCGTGTCCAAGCGGATGAAGAAGCTCGGCGCCGCCTTCTACGGCCGCGCCGAGGGCTACGACGCGGCCCTGGAGGCCGGCGACGCCGCCGCCCTGGCGGCCGCCCTCGTCCGCAACGTGCTCGGCGGCGAGGGGGACGGGCGCGGTCTCGCCGCCTACGTGCGGGCGGCCGACGCCGCCCTCGCCGGGGCCGATCTCGACGGGCTGCTCGGGGCCGGGCCGCCCTTCCCGGAGCCCGACGGCTTCGCGCCGGCACCGGCCGGCCCTGACCACGGAGGACGCCCATGAGCCGCGATGCCAGCAGCCGCGATGCCGGACAGGACGCTTTCCCGCTCGCGCGCTGGGTCAATGTCGAGCGCCTGCCCCAGGGGCGCGGCGCCGTCACCGTGGAGGCGACCCCGGCCGAGTGCGCGGCGCTGGCCGCCGATTTCGGCATCCCGGGGATCCGCGACCTCGTCGGGCGCTTCGCCATCGCGGGGGCGACCAGCCGCCTCACCGTGACCGGCACCGTGGAGGCCCTGGTGACCCAGGTCTGCACCGTCAGCCTCGAGCCCTTCGAGGCGCCGGTCCGGGAGCCGGTCGAGGTGGTGTTCACCGACACCGACCGGCTCGCCGGCACCGATGCCGAGGACGCCGACATCCCCGACCCCCTGGTCGGCGGCCGCATCGATTTCGGCGCGCTCACCGCCGAGTTCCTGGCGCTGGGCCTCGACCCGTACCCGCGCAAGCCCGGCATCGCCTTCGAGCCGGTCGTGGCGGGCGACGACGCGGGGCCCCTCGACGGCCTGCGCACGCTCCGCGACCGCGACGGCTGAGGCCGCCGCGTCCGGCCGGAACCGCCGGCCGCCCGATTTCATTTGCCCGCCGGGCCGGTATCGCTATGGTCCGCCGCGCCCGGCGGGCCCCGTCCCGCCGCCGTCCGACCCCTTTCCCGCCGAGACCCGCGACCCGCTACCGACATG
Organism: Methylobacterium sp. C33D; assembly: GCF_053345825.1. Classification (NCBI taxonomy): domain Bacteria; kingdom Pseudomonadati; phylum Pseudomonadota; class Alphaproteobacteria; order Hyphomicrobiales; family Methylobacteriaceae; genus Methylobacterium; species Methylobacterium sp. C33D. The sequence continues at coordinate 123,408 of NZ_JBKFAV010000012.1, read as the reverse complement.
TCCCAACGCGTGTGCATCTCGCTCGACGCCATGGGTGGCGACCACGGGCCCACCACGGTCGTGCCCGGCGCGGCGCTGGCCCGGGAGCGCCATCCCGGCACCACCTTCCTGATGTTCGGCGACGAGGCGGTGATCGCGCCCCTGGTCGCCAAGGAGCCCCGGCTCAAGGACTGCGTCGAGATCCGCCACACCAGCGTGGCCGTGGCCATGGACGACAAGCCGAGTCAGGCGGTGCGCCAGGGCCGGGGCAAGTCGTCGATGTGGCAGGCGATCCAGGCGGTCCGCGACGGGCAGGCCGATGCCTGCGTGTCGGCCGGCAACACCGGCGCGCTGATGGCGATGTCGAAGATCTGCCTGAAGACCATGTCGGGCATCGAGCGGCCGGCCATCGCCTGCCTGTGGCCGACCGTGCGCGGCGAGAGCGTCGTGCTCGACGTCGGCGCCACCATCGGCACGGATGCCGAGCACCTCGTCGAGATGGCCGTGATGGGCTCGGCCATGGCGCGCATCGTGTTCGACCTCGACCGCCCCACCGTCGGCCTGCTCAACGTCGGCACCGAGGAGATGAAGGGCAACGAGGCGGTCAAGGAGGCCGCCCGGATCCTGCGCGAGATGGAGAGCCCCGGCCTGACCTATCACGGCTTCGTCGAGGGCACCGATCTCGGGCGCGGCACGGTCGACGTGGTCGTGACCGAGGGGTTCACCGGCAACATCGCCCTCAAGACCGCCGAGGGCACCGCCAAGCAGATCGGCACCTATCTCCGCGCCGCCATGACCCGGACGCTGGCCGCCAAGATCGGCGCCCTGTTCGCCCGGCAGGCCTTCAAGGCCCTCAAGGACAAGATGAACCCGAGCCGGGCCAATGGCGGGGTGTTCCTCGGCCTCGAGGGCATCGTGATCAAGAGCCACGGCTCGGAGAACGCGCAGGGCTTCGCCGCGGCGATCGATCTGGCGCACGACATGGCGCGCCACGACATGATCCGCACGATCCGCGAGATGCTCGACCAGACGGCGGCGCTGGCGCCGGCCTGACGCCGGCCCCCGGCCTCCGTCGACGGACGGGATGGAAATCGGACGCCCGCGGCCTCACAACCGAAGATTGTGAATCCGGTGTCGTCCGGGAAGGACAATGATGGCAACCCTCCGCACTGACCCCGAGCAGCACCGGCGCGCGCCCCCCCTGCGCTCGGTGGTGGTCGGGACCGGATCGAGCCTGCCGGCGCGGGTGGTGACGAACGCCGATCTGGCCGAGCGGGTGGACACCTCCGACGCGTGGATCGTCCAGCGGACCGGGATCCGCCAGCGCCACCTCGCGGGCCCCGACGAGACCACCTCGGTCCTCGGCACGCGCGCCGCCAGGGCCGCCCTGGACGATGCCGGGCTGAGCGCGGACGACATCGACCTCGTGATCTGCGCCACCTCGACGCCGGACCACACCTTCCCGGCGACCGCGACCCAGATCCAGGCGGCCCTGGGCATCCATCAGGGCGCGGCCTTCGACCTGCAGGCGGTCTGCGCCGGCTTCGTCTTCGCGGTCTCGACCGCCGACAAGTTCCTGACCACGGGGGCCGCCCGCCGGGCCCTCGTGATCGGCGCCGAGACCTTCTCGCGGATCGTCGACTGGGAGGACCGCACCACCTGCGTGCTGTTCGGCGACGGCGCCGGTGCCATCGTGCTGGAAGCGCAGGAGGGGGCCGGGGACCGCGGCGTCCTCAGCGCGAGCCTGCGGTCGGACGGCCGCCACCGGGAGAAGCTCTACGTCGACGGCGGCCCCGGCTCCACCGGCACCACCGGCCACCTGCGCATGGAGGGCCGCGACGTGTTCCGGTTCGCCGTCGGGCAGGTCACCGACGTGATCGTCGAGGCCTTCGCGCAGGCGGGCATCACCGCGGAGGAGCTCGACTGGTTCGTGCCGCATCAGGCCAACCGCCGGATCATCGAGGCCTCGGCCGACAAGCTCGGGATCGCCCGGGACAAGATCGTCCTGACGGTGGACCGCCACGGCAACACCTCGGCGGCCTCGATTCCCCTGGCCCTCGACGTGGCGCGGCGGGACGGCCGCATCCGGGCGGGCGACCTCGTGATGATCGAGGCGATCGGCGGCGGGTTCAGCTGGGGCGCGGCGCTGATCCGCTGGTGAGGTTCGGGCGGCGCGCCCGAAACGATTCGCTGCCCCGGTGCGGTTGACCGGGGGCGGAGCGCCGATTAGCGTGCCGGATCATAGGGATACGCCTTCAGCGTTCGGCGCGGCCACGGGTGCCGCGCCGCGCGTCATGGGGCGAGCGATGCGGGCGAGGGGACACGGCATGGCAGGCAAGACGGTGACGCGCGCCGACTTGAGCGAGGCCGTCTACCACCAGGTGGGCCTGTCGCGGACCGAGTCGGCCGCCCTCGTCGAGACCGTGCTGTCCGAGATCTGCAGCTGCCTCGCGAGCGGCGAGACGGTGAAGCTGTCCTCGTTCGGCTCCTTCGTGGTGCGCAGCAAGGGCAAGCGCGTCGGCCGCAATCCCAAGACCGGGGTCGAGGTCGCGATCGAGCCGCGGCAGGTGATGGTGTTCAAGCCCTCCAACGTGCTCAAGGCCAAGATCAACGGCCTGAACGGCGCCGGCGATCACGACGACGAGTGAGCGCGCGTCGCTGTCCGGGCACAGTCCGGGCGCGGGCCTGAAACGCGGCCGCGTCGGCGGTCTCTTCAGGCTTGAGTGCGGCTTCGCGAGCCGGCAAGATCGGGCCGCTTCGCCCCGCTCCGTAAGACGCCCATGCCGCCAGCCCTCGCCGCCGCACCGACCGACGAACCGCCGACCGGAATCGGCGAGAAGAGCGCCCACGCGTTCCGGACGATCAGCGAGGTGGCCGAGGAACTCGACGTGCCCCAGCACGTGCTGCGGTTCTGGGAGACCCGCTTCGGGCAGATCCGCCCCGTGAAGCGGGCGGGCGGGCGGCGCTATTACCGGCCCCAGGACATCGAACTCGTCGCCGGCATCCGCCACCTCCTGCACGTGCAGCGCTACACCATCGCGGGGGCGCAGCGGGTCCTCAAGGAGAACGGCGTCCGCTTCGTCCAGGCGGTCGGCCGCGGCGAGGCCGTGGCGGCCGAGCCCCTGCTTCAGGAGGTCGAGACGGAGGCCGGAAGCCGGGCCGGGAGCCGGGGCGACGCGCTCGACGGCCCGGACCGGGCGGCCCTGGCCGCGGCCCTGGACGAGCTGCGGGCCTGCCGCGCCCTGCTCGACGGGCTGCGCGACCTGCCCGACGCGGAGGCCTGAGCGGCCTCGCGGGACGCGACCGCCCCGGCATCGCGCCCTGCGGGCGAACTTTCCGGCGACAACTCGCGTTGTCGCCCGCATGGCCGCGCCCAAACCCAAGTTGACGCCCAGCCAGGAACTGATGGCCCGCATCATGCGGATCGTCCGCTCCTGCCCGGAGGCGGCCTCCGAAGTCCTCGAACTGATGTTCCTCGTCAGCCAGATCGAGGCGGCCACCGGCGTCGACCGGGAGTACCGCGACGCCAAGCGGGTGATCAGCCGCCTGCGCAATCCGCTCTGGGAGATGGGTCCCACCGACCGGGAGAAACTCCTGGCCGCGGCCGAGACGATCCGCCGGGTCTGCCGGCTGGCCGAGGACGAGATTCCCCCCGTGCCGGTGGCCGATGCCGGGGAGCGGGCGCGGGTCGAGGGGCGGCTCGCCGCCGCGCTGGCCGGCGAGTTCGACGCCGCGCAGATCGCCCGCATCACCGGGATCGTCGCGGCGGCCCTCCAGAATTAAGCCGCCGCCCGGGCCCTCGACGCCCGTGCAGGGCGTCCCCACATGGTCTGGACCGATGAACGGGGCATCCGGACGCGTGTCCGGGGAGAGGTCCCGGGTCGGCTTTGGAGAGACGCTGCCATGATCGCCCTACGTCCGCTCGCCGCGCTGCTCGCAGGGAGCATGGCACTGGCCGGGCCCGCCCTGGCCCAGGCGCCGTCCAGTCGAACCAAGACGGTGGCGCCCGGCAAGACGGTCCGCATCGAGATCGCGCCGAACCTCAAGAAGGATTGTTCTCCTGGGCCGATGCCCGAGTTCAAGGTCTCGGGCCCGCCGAAGAACGGGTCGGTGATCACCAAGGTCGGCAAGCTGAAGACGCCGGCGAGCTACCGCTGCCCCAACAAGGAGGCGGCCGTCCAGGCGCTGTTCTACCAGCCCAACAACGGATTCACCGGCACCGACGAGGTGACGTTCGAGGTCAAGAGCTCCGACGGCCAAGTCCAGACGCAGACCGTGAAGATCACGGTCGGGGGCGCGGGTACCAAATCGGGAGACGACGGCAAGAAAGAGGGCACGGATTTGTGAGCAGGCTCTGGCCGACCCGGTCTCTGAGCAGTTCTGCCGCCGGGGCAGCCGTCCGGGGGCGGCACGGAGTCTCGTCTGTGCCGCCTTCAGCGCTCCGGAGTGTTGCATGCAATCGACATGCCGGGCGCCATGCTCGCCGCACTGCGACAAAAGCGGGCCTGTCGGTTGCATCCGAGCCGAGACAGGATGAAGCTGTCACGGTCTGAGAGGGTTATCGAATGCCGATGCATGCGACGAACGACCTTTTCCAGAGCTTCGCCCGAGGGTACGAGGCCCGCCGCGACACGGAGATGACGCTCTCCGAGTACCTGGAGGCCTGTCGCGACGAGCCCCTGATGTACGCCTCGGCCGCCGAGCGCATCCTCGCGGCGATCGGCGAGCCGGAATTCGTGGACACCGCCAGGGATTCGCGCCTCGGCCGGATCTTCATGAACCGGACGATCCGGACCTACCCGGCCTTCCGCGAATTCTACGGCATGGAGGAGACGATCGAGCGGATCGTCTCGTTCTTCCGCCACGCCGCGCAGGGGCTGGAGGAACGCAAGCAGATCCTCTACCTGCTCGGGCCGGTGGGCGGCGGTAAGTCGTCGCTGGCCGAGCGGCTGAAGCTCCTGATGGAGGTTCACCCCGTCTACGTACTCAAGGCTGGGGACGAGGTGTCGCCGGTCTTCGAGAGCCCGCTGGGCCTGTTCGACCCTGAGACGATGGGCGAGGAGATCCAGCGCCGCTACGGCATCCCGCGCCGGCGGCTGACCGGCCTGATGAGCCCCTGGGCGCTGAAGCGCCTCGACGAGTTCAACGGCGACATCTCGCGCTTCAAGGTGATCAAGGTCCGGCCCTCGCGCCTGCGCCAGATCGCCATCGCCAAGACCGAGCCGGGCGACGAGAACAACCAGGACATCTCCTCGCTCGTCGGCAAGGTCGACATCCGCCGCCTGGAGACCCTGTCCCAGGCCGATCCCGACGCCTACTCGTACTCGGGCGGCCTGAACCGGGCGAACCAGGGCATCCTCGAGTTCGTCGAGATGTTCAAGGCGCCGATCAAGATGCTGCACCCGCTGCTCACGGCGACGCAGGAGGGCAACTACGTCGGCACCGAGAATATCGGCGCGATCCCGTTCACCGGCGTGATCCTGGCCCACTCGAACGAGGCCGAGTGGCAGTCCTTCAAGACCAACAAGAACAACGAGGCCTTCATCGACCGGATCTACGTGATCAAGGTCCCGTACTGCCTGCGCGTCACCGAGGAGCAGCGGATCTACGAGAAGCTGATCTCCGGCTCGGAACTGTCGGACGCGGCCTGCGCGCCCGGCACGCTGGAGATGCTGGCGCGGTTCTCGGTGCTGTCGCGGCTGCGCGAGCACGCCAATTCCAACGTCTTCTCGAAGATGCGGGTCTACGACGGCGAGTCGCTCCGCGAGGTCGATCCCCGCGCCCGCTCGATGCAGGAGTACAAGGATACGGCCGGTGTCGACGAGGGCATGGACGGGATCTCGACCCGCTTCGCCTTCAAGGTGCTGGCCGCGACCTTCAACCACGACACCACCGAGGTCTCGGCCGACCCGGTGCACCTGATGTACGTGCTGGAGCAGTCGCTGCGCCGCGAGCAACTGCCGCCCGAGACCGAGAAGAAGTACCTGGAATTCATCAAGACCGAGCTGGCCCCGCGCTACGCGGAGTTCATCGGCCACGAGATCCAGAAGGCCTACCTCGAATCGTACCACGATTACGGGCAGAACCTGTTCGATCGGTACATCGACTACGCCGACGCCTGGATCGAGGACCAGGACTTCAAGGACGCCGAGACCGGCCAGCTCATGAACCGGGAACTCCTGAATCAGGAGCTGACCAAGATCGAGAAGCCCGCCGGCATCGCGAACCCGAAGGACTTCCGCAACGAGGTGGTGAAGTTCGCCCTGCGCTCCCGGGCGCAGCACGGCGGCCGCAACCCGAGCTGGACCAGCTACGAGAAGCTGCGCGAGGTGATCGAGCGGCGGATGTTCTCCCAGGTGGAGGAACTGCTGCCGGTGATCTCCTTCGGCTCGAAGAAGGACGGCGAGACCGAGAAGAAGCACGGCGAGTTCGTCGAGCGCATGGTCGCGCGCGGCTACACCGAGCGGCAGGTCCGCCGCCTGGTGGAATGGTACATGCGGGTGAAGCAGGCCGGCTGAGGGGCGACGGGGCCCGGCCGGTCCGATCGATCGGCCGGGCCCCGCTCCGACCCTCCGCCGCCACAGTTTCGGACGACCGGCCGGCGAAGATCGCGGCCCTGCTGCCGAAGAGGGATCCTTCCCTCCGGTGACAGCATGGTACGACAGGGGTCCGGACCCGGCCGGAGCACGCGGACGAGGGTTTTCGCAGCGGATGCACATCGTCGACCGACGTTTGAACCCGGGCGGCAAGAGCCTCCCGAACCGCCAGCGCTTCCTGAGGCGCGTGAAGGACGTGGCCCAGCGCGCGGTGCGCGAATCCGCCCGCGAGAAGGACATCAAGGATCTCGGCAAGGACGGCCGCGTCACCGTGCCGGCGGACGGCGTCCGGGAGCCGCGCTTCTCGCGCCAGCCCGGCACGGGCCTGCAGGACCACATCCTGCCCGGCAACAAGACCTACGTGGAGGGCGACACGATCGAGCGCCCCCCGGGCAGCGGCGGCGGTCGCGGGGCCGGCGAGGGTGGGGAGGGCGGCGAGAACAGCGAGGACGCGTTCCGCTTCGTCCTGACCCGAGAGGAGTTCCTGGAGCTGTTCCTCGAGGATCTCGAACTGCCGGATCTCGCCAAGCGGCGGCTGGCCGTGGTCGAGACCGAGGGCCTGCGCCGGGCCGGCTACACGGTCACCGGCTCGCCGGCGAATCTCGCGCTGACCCGCACCCTGCGCAACTCGATGTCGCGGCGGATCGCCCTCAAGCGCCCGAAGCCCGACGAGGTCGCGGCCCTGGAGGCCCGGCTCGCCGCCCTCGCCGAGGGACACCCGGAGCGGCCGGACCTGGAGCAGGCGCTGTTCCGGCTGCGCGAGCGCTCGAAGCGCATCCCCTACGTCGACCCGATCGACCTGCGCTTCCGCCGGTTCGAGCCCTATCCGCGGCCGATCGCGCAGGCCGTGATGTTCTGCCTGATGGATGTGTCCGGCTCGATGACCGAGCACATGAAGGACCTCGCCAAGCGGTTCTACATCCTGCTGCACATCTTCCTGACGCGCCGCTACCGGCACGTCGAGATCGTGTTCATCCGCCACACCGACCGGGCCACCGAGGTGGACGAGGAGACGTTCTTCGGCTCCCGCGAGACCGGCGGCACCCTGGTCTCGTCGGCGCTCGTGGAGATGAAGCGCGTCATCGCCGAGCGCTACGACCCGAACGACTGGAACATCTACGCCGCCCAGGCCTCGGACGGCGACAACGTCTCCTCCGACGGGCCGACCTCGACGGAGCTCTTGCGGTCGCACATCCTGCCGGCCTGCCAGCACTTCGCCTATCTGGAGGTCGGGGACGAGAACGGCCCCCGCGCCGGCTTCGTCGAGCACCGCACCACCCTGTGGCGGACCTACGAGGCCATCGCCAAGGCCGGCGGCCCGATCGCCATGCGCAAGGTCAACCACCGCCGGGAGATCTACCCGGTCTTCCGCGAGCTGTTCGGCCGCAAGGAAGGCCGCGCCGAGGCGGAGGCGTAGGTTTGTCCCCTCCCCCTGTGGGGAGGGGTAGGGGTGGGGGTGGTTCAGAAAGGATCGCCGCGGTGCCTCCTGCACCACCCCCACCCCCGGTCCCTCCCCACAAGGGGGAGGGGAGAATGCGATGAGGGTTTCATGGTGACCAGCCTGAGCCGATCCAAGGTGAGTGCGCCGGCCGTGAAGGTCGATAAGCCCCTGTTCACCGGCAACGACTGGGATTTCGACACGATCCGGCGGATCCACGACGCCTGCGAGGCCGTGGCCGGGCCGCAGCTCGGCCTGTCCTGGTACCCGAACCAGATCGAGATCATCACGGCCGAGCAGATGCTCGATGCCTACGCGTCGATCGGCATGCCGCTGTTCTACAAGCACTGGTCGTTCGGCAAGCATTTCGCCCAGCACGAGGCCGGCTACCGCCGCGGCCTGATGGGGCTCGCCTACGAGATCGTCATCAACTCCGACCCGTGCATCTCCTACGTGATGGAGGAGAACACGGCGACCATGCAGACGCTGGTCATCGCGCACGCCGCCTTCGGCCACAACCACTTCTTCAAGAACAACTACCTGTTCCGGCAGTGGACCGACGCCGAGGGCATCCTCGACTACCTCGACTTCGCCAAGGGTTTCATCGCCCGCTGCGAGGAGCGCTACGGCCATCAGGCGGTGGAGCAGGTGCTCGACGCCGCCCATGCCCTGATGAGCCAGGGCGTCCACCGCTACCCGCGCAAGAAGCGGCCGGACCTCGCCTCCGAGCAGCGGCGCGAGCGCGAGCGGATCGAGCACGGCGAGCAGATCTACAACGACCTCTGGCGGACCCTGCCGCAGAAGATCGGCACGGCGCGTCCGGACGTGGCGGCGGAACGGCGCAAGGCGCTGCTGGAGCTGCCCCAGGAGAATATTCTTTACTTCCTGGAGAAGGTCGCGCCGAGACTCCGCCCCTGGCAGCGCGAGATCCTGCGGATCGTCCGCTTGGTCGCCCAGTACTTCTATCCGCAGCGCCAGACCAAGGTGATGAACGAGGGCTGCGCCACCTACTGCCACTACCGGATCATGAACGCCCTGTCGGAATCCGGGCAGATCACCGAGGCGGCCTATCTCGAGTTCCTGCAGTCCCACACCAACGTCATCCGGCAGCCGAACTACGACGACCGCTCCTACGGCGGCCACAATCCCTACGCGATCGGCTTCGCCATGATGCAGGACATCGCCCGCATCGCCGAGCAGCCGACCGAGGAGGACCGGGTATGGTTCCCCGACATCGCCGGGGTCGGCGACGCCATGGCGGTCCTGCGCGACTGCTGGGAGAATTACCGGGACGAGAGCTTCATCCAGCAGTTCCTGTCGCCCAAGCTGATGCGCGACCTGCGCCTGTTCCACGTGGTCGACGATCCGGAGGAGCCGGAACTGCGGGTGGAGGCGATCCACGACGAGCGCGGCTACCGCAAGCTGCGCCGCTCCTTCGCGCGTCAGTACGACGTGGCGTGGCTCGATCCCGACATCGAGGTGGTGGACGTGGACCTGGAGGGCGACCGGCGCCTGATCCTGCACCACAAGGCGATCAACAAGATCACCCTGCAGAAGGACGACGCCAAGCGCGTGCTGCAGCACCTCGCCGACCTCTGGGGCTACGACGTGGTGCTCAAGGAGATCGAGCCCGCCACCGGCACGGTGCTGGGCGAGATCACCGCCAGCGCGCGGCCGATCTTCTTCTGACGGGGCGTCCGGTCGAGCATTCCGATGGAGGCAGCCCTCCCTCGTCACGAGCGCAGCGATGTGACCCAGGGTTGCGCGACATCCGTGTGTGTAGCGCCGACTGGATGGCGTCGCTCCGCTCGCGAAGACGACACCGGCGGCTCGAGCGGTCTCTCTCGATGAGGGCGGCGCTTCGGAGGGCCTCGTGATTGCCTCGGCGGTACTCCCGTGCTGCATGGGGCGATGACCGCCACGATCCTCACCCTCGCCGAGACCAGCGACTTCCTCGACCGCGAGTTCCCGCAGATGCAGGCGGGCGGGCGGGCCTACCACCTCGAGGCCGTGGGACCGCTCGCGGCGCGGATGCGGCTGGAGGCCCACGAGCGCTTCCTCCGGCCCGGCGCGACCGTCTCGGGGCCGGCCATGATGGCGCTCGCCGACTACGCCCTCTACGCGGCGATCCTGGCCAATATCGGTCCCGTGGCGCTCGCGGTGACGACGAGCCTCACCTTCAACTTCCTGCGGAGGCCCGCCACCGGGGATCTCGTGGCCGAATGCCGGCTGCTCAAGCTCGGCCGGCGCCTCGCTGTCGGCGAGGTGTCGATCACCGCCGCGGGCAACCCCGACCTCGTCTGCCACGCCACCGGCACCTACTCGATCCCGCCGCGCTGACGCGCCGCAGCAAGGACGGGGGCCGGCCTCAGCCGGCCCGCGCCTCGGCGAGCCGTGCGGCGTAGCGGGCGATCAGGTCGACCTCCAGGTTGAGCCGGTCCCCCTGCCGCCGCTCTCCCCAGGTGGTGACCTGGAGCGTGTGCGGGATCAGCAGCACCGAGAACAGGTCGTCCTCGACCGCATTCACGGTGAGCGAGGTGCCGTCGAGGCAGACCGAGCCCTTCTCGGCGATGAACTTGGCCAAGTTCGACGGCGCCCGGAGGGTGAAGCGCTCGCTGGCGCCCCAGGCATCGGCCGTGACACGCGCGCGCTCCACGATCTCGGCGAGGCCGTCGACGTGGCCGGTGACCAGGTGGCCGCCCAGCTCGTCGCCGATCTTCAGGGAGCGCTCGAGGTTGATCCGCGTGCCCGCGACCCAGGCGCCCACCGTGGTGCGCGCCAGCGTCTCGGCGGCGGCGTCCACCGCGAAGACGCAGCCGTTCTCCGCCGGCTCCACCGACACGGCCGTGAGGCACGGGCCCGCGCAGGCGATCGAGGCGCCGAGCGCGATCGTGGCCGGGTCGTAGGCGGCGCGGATCGCGATCCGGCGCAGGTCGCCCGCGCCCGAGACCGAGACGACCGTGCCGATGGCGCTGACCAAGCCCGTGAACATCGCTTACGTCCTGTTGCGTTCGTAGGTCACGGCCGCGTCCGGCCCGAGCCGCAGCCGCTCGGCCTCCCGGAACCGATCGCCCGCCAGGGCCTCCGCCAGGGCCGGCCCCACGGCCGGCAGGCCGCCCGCCGGCCCCAGCTCCGCCGGTCCGGTGACCAGCGTGCAGGCATCGATCAGATCGGCCCGGGCGAGCGCCTCCGCAAGGCGGGGGCCGCCCTCGCTGCACAGGCGCGTCAGGCCGCGCTCGCCGAGATGCGCCAGGGCCGCCGGGAGATCGATCCCGCCGGCCGTGTCCGCCGGCACGGTCGCGACCTCGACGCCGAGGGCCTCCAGGGCCCGCCGCGCGTGGGCCGGGGCCGAGCGGGACGTGAGCACCAGGGTCGGCGTGTCGCGGGCGGTCCGGGCGAGCACGCTCGCCGGGGAGAGCCGCAGATGCGTATCGAGCACGACCCGCAGGGGCGAGCGCGCGCCCAGGCCCGGCAGCCGCACGGTCAGCGACGGGTCGTCGGCCCGGGCGGTGCCGATGCCGATCAGGATCGCGTCGGCGTGCGCCCGCCAGAGGTGGACCGCCCCGTCCGCCACCGGCCCGGTGATCCGCAGGCGCTCCGGCCCGGCGGCGGCGCAGAAGCCGTCGCGGGTGCGGGCGAGCTTGAGGTGCAGGGCCGGGCGTCCGCGCGTCACCCGGGTGACGTGGCCGACATGGTCGCGCGCCGCCTCGTCCCGCATCAGGCCGGTCTCGACCGCGACGCCGCCCCGCCGCAGGAGGTCGTGGCCGCGCCCCGCCACACGCGGGTCGGGATCCTCCAGGGCGCTGACCACCCGGGCGATCCCGGCGGCCAGGATCGCGTCGGTGCAGGGCGGCGTGCGGCCGTGATGGGAGCAGGGCTCCAGGGTGACGTAGAGAGTCGCGCCGCGGGCGGCCTCGCCGGCGGCGGCGAGCGCCACGGGCTCCCCGTGCGGGCGCCCGCCCGGCGCCGTGGCCGCCGTCCCGAGGATGCGGCCGGTCCCGGGCTCGACCACGACGGCGCCGACCGACGGGTTCGGCCAGGTGGTGCCGAGCCCGCGCCGGCCCAGCGCCAGGGCGAGGCGCATGAAGTTCGGGTCGCCGCTCATGGGCGCCCGACGCGGCGCCGCCCCGACGCCTCGGGCTCCGGGTCGCCCTCCGGTTCCGGCGCGGCCGCCGGCACCGGGATGCCGTCGCTCAGCGTGCCGAGCAGCTCCTCGAAGTCCCGGGCCTCGCGGAAGTTCTTGTAGACGGAGGCGAAGCGCACGTAGGCGACGTCGTCGAGGCCCTTGAGCCCCGCCATGACGAGTTCGCCGATCGCCTCGGAGGTCACCTCGGGCTCGCCGGCGCTCTCCAGCTGCCGGGTGATGCCGCTGACCAGCCGCTCGATCCGCTCCGGGTCGACAGCGCGCTTGCGGAGCGCCACGTCGATGGAGCGCTGGAGCTTGTCGCGGTCGAACGGCACGCGCTTGCCCGAGCGCTTGAGCACCACGACCTCGCGGAGCTGCACGCGCTCGAAGGTGGTGAAGCGGCCGGCGCAGTCCGGGCAGACCCGGCGGCGCCGGATCGCGGCACCGTCCTCGGAGGGCCGCGAGTCCTTCACCTGGGTCTCGGAGCCGCCGCAGTAAGGACACCGCATGGATTTCGCTACTCGGGCATGGAAACGGCCGCGGACCGGTCGGATCCGCGGCCGTTTCCTAATCCACCGCGGGCCGGCCCGGAAGACCGGCCCCGCTCGGACGGTCCTCTCGCCTCAGCCGTAGATCGGGAACCGGTCCGTCAGCGCGTGGACGCGGGTCTTGACGTCGGCCTCGACCGCGCTGTCGCCCGCCTCACCCTTGGCGGCGAGCCCGTCCAGCACCTCGACGATGAAGCCGCCGATCTGCTTGAACTCGGCGACGCCGAAGCCGCGCGAGGTGCCGGCCGGGGTGCCGAGCCGGATGCCCGACGTGATGGTCGGCTTCTGCGTGTCGAAGGGGACGCCGTTCTTGTTGCAGGTGATGTGCGCCCGCGACAGGGCCGCCTCGGCGGCCTTGCCGGTGAGGCCCTTCCGCTGGAGGTCGACCAGCATCAGGTGGTTGTCGGTGCCGCCCGAGGTGATGTCGTAGCCGCCCGAGATCAGCGTGTCGGCGAGCGCCCGGGCGTTCTCCACCACCTGGCGGGCGTAGATCTTGAACTCGGGCTTCAGCGCCTCCCCGAAGGCCACGGCCTTGCCGGCGATGACGTGCATCAGCGGGCCGCCCTGGATGCCGGGGAAGATCGCCGAGTTGAACTTCTTGGCGAGCGCCTCGTCGTTCGTCAGGATCATGCCGCCGCGCGGGCCGCGGAGCGTCTTGTGGGTCGTCGTGGTGGCGACGTGGGCGTGCGGGAACGGCGACGGGTGGACGCCGGCCGCCACGAGGCCCGCGAAGTGGGCCATGTCGACCATGAAGTAGGCGCCCACCGAGTCGGCGATCTCGCGGAACTTTGCGAAGTCCCAGTGGCGCGGGTAGCCCGAACCGCCGGCGATGATCACCTTCGGCTTGTGCTCCTGCGCGAGCTGGGCGACCTGATCCATGTCGATCCGCTGGTCCTCGCGGCGCACCGTGTAGGAGACCGGCTTGAACCACTTGCCCGAGACGTTCGGCGGGGCGCCGTGCGTCAGGTGGCCGCCCGCGGCGAGGTCGAGGCCCAGGAAGGTGTCGCCGGGCTGCATGAGCGCGAGGAACACGCCCTGGTTGGCCTGCGAGCCGGAATTCGGCTGCACGTTGGCGAAGCCGCAATCGAACAGGCGCTTGGCGCGCTCGATGGCGAGGTCCTCGGCGATGTCCACGAACTGGCAGCCGCCGTAGTAGCGCCGGCCCGGATAGCCTTCCGCGTACTTGTTGGTGAGCACCGAGCCCTGAGCCTCCAGCACGGCGCGGGAGACGATGTTCTCCGAGGCGATCAGCTCGATCTCGTGCTGCTGGCGGCCGAGTTCCTTGGCCACCGCCTCGGCGATCTCGGGGTCGGCCTCCGTCAGCGGGGCGGCGAAGAAGCTGTTGGAGAAGTGCTTGTCGGCGGCGGTACCGGCGCTCATGGTCTGCCTCTGTTCTGGTAGGGGCGATGCCCGGCCTTTCGTCGGCGTGCACGGGCGGGCGTTGAAGGTGGGATTCCTACACGCGCCGGGGGCTCAGGCCAAGCACAGGCATTTTGCTCGCGCGCCAAGAATTATTTGTCGCAGCCTGCCGCGGCTGCCCCGAGGGCGGTGTCGGCATATTTTCCTTATCTGTCACGAATCGCTTGACAAAAGGAAAAGATTCATGGAATAAATCATGAACGTTTCGAGGATCAGGGACGCGATGCGGTACTGTGATCTGCTGGATGTCCTGGATTACTCCATCGCTGAGCTTCGGCTCGGACTGGCCTTCATCGCTCTGGACTTGCTGGAGCTTAAGGCCGGCTTTCGGCAGGACCAGCCGCGCGGCCGCGACGGCTGCTGGTGCGGTGGGAGCGGTTCGCTCGTCGTCGCGCGGAAAGACAAGACCGGGGATCCCCGGATCGACGGGAAAACCGACGCGATCGTCGATGTCTTGGGCGAGGTCGTCCAGACCTGCGATCCCGGCCAGGGCCCCCTGTACGGCATCGAGGTACACACGAAGTTCGCGGCACGGATGCGGGAACTCGACCTGCCCGGCATCGGGCGGCACGGTATCGAGCAGAGCTTCAGCGCCGGTGATCTGGTGCGCTACGGATTGGACGGCAGCATACGCACGGACGTGATCCTCCGCGACGGCAGGACCAACGCTGCCCCGATTCGAGCGATTTGGGATATCAAGACCGGCAAGGCGCAGTTGACGCCCGCTCGCGCGCGCGAACTGCGCAGAGGTGTCGGCGTGGATGACAGTGTTCCTGTCATAGAGATCCACTTGAGACGAGGAAACTCGGTCAAGGGCGTGTCGATATCCGCGGTTCTATTCGGAGAGAGGTTGCCATGAGCATGGAAGCCTATGCGCTCTGCGCGCGCGCGATGCCCGGCGTGGCGGAATGGCAGGCGGCCATCGACGGGATCGGATTCGATCTCAAACTCGACGCCGTGCACATGCCGCCAGCCACGCAAGGGCATCTGTCCGCGACTTGGCGGCGCCACGAGGCTGGCTTCGAGTGCCAGATCGTGCCGCTGTCGGATCTGACGGACACCTATACCGACATCGACTTCGGTGGACCGTGGACGTGCGTCTATGCCTTCTACTTTGCCACGCTCCCGGCCTGCGCCGGGGCGTGGATGGCTGTCGCGGCCTGCGCGGCCCGGTCGGGCGGTATCGTCTTCGATCCGCAAGAGGGGCATCTGCTCACCGCCGAGGACGCGATCCGCCACGCGCGCGACACGGTGGGGCGCATCGTCAGTCTGGACGCGCAGTTCGACGCCGCGGCGGACCGCTGAGGCCGGACGGCAGGCTGCGCCCTCAGGCCCATGGGGCGAGGTTCGTCTCGATCAGGACCGTCTCGGTCTCGAACGCGGCCGCGTGCCACGTCCCTGCCGGGAAGTGGAACACGCTGCCGGCCGTGAACGGCTCGCGGCCCTGCGCGGTCTCCAGGATCCCCGAACCGGAGAGCACCTGCACGAACTGCTCGTGCTCGTGGCTGTGGGCCGGTGCGGAGACGCCCGCCGGCACGACCACGCGCACGAGGCTGGCCCCGGAGCCCGGGATCGTGCGCTTGGCGACGCCGTTCCCGCCGAGGCTCTCGGCGCGGTCGTCCCAGGCGGTCAGGTGGTCGCTCATCGACGGGTCTCCTCGCCGACAGGGTGCGGCTCCGGTCCGCCGGGTCAACGCCCGTCCGGACCCTGTCCCTGCGTCAACCGGTCCCGCCGGGCTGGCGGCCGCGGCGGCCTTTGCCGGCCGCTTGGTCGGCCGGCGCCGGATCGGGACGGGCCGGAGTCGCGGTCGCCGCCGGAGGCGCGGCGCTCGCGGACGGCGTGCCGGAGGCGGGCCAGAAGGTCTCGAACAGCTCCTGCATCGCCCGGATGTTGTTGCCCTGAACCTCCGCCCCGGTGCGCAGCATCTGCTGGAACATGTCGGAGCCGGCCTCGCCGGCGCCCGCCTGTGGGTCGGCGGCGGGCTTCGCGGCGGGCTTGGCCGCGGGCTTGGCGGCCGGCTTGGGCGGGGCGGGCGGCTCGACCGCCGGCATCATCGCCTTGGCCATCTCGGCCCAGGCCGGGCCGAACGGGAACGGCACGGGCGGTGGCGGCGGACTCGGCCGCGCCGGCTCGGCCTGCGGCTGGTTCAGCATGACGTGGACGATGCTCGCCACCACGGCCCCCGCCATCATCGGCAGCATCTGGCGGAGCACCTGCGCGCCGACGCCGCTCGTCGCCGAGGCCTGCCGCAGCACCGCCTGCATCAGCTGGGCCGAGCCGAACATCTGGCCGAGGGCCTCGAAACCCTGCGCCGGCGCCGGCTTGGCGGCCTCCAGACCGAACATCCGCGCGAAGCCGGTCGGGTCCAGGCCGACGCTGCGCTGGAGGCCGAGCGTCAGGGCCGGCATCAACGCCTCGAAGGCGCGGGCCGTCTGCTCGCTCGTCAGGCCGAACGGCTGGCCCATGGCCTGGAGCCCGGCCTCGCCCTGGGCCTGGAACATCTCGAGCGGGTTGAACATGACGCCTCGATCCTGTCCCGGCCCGGACCGCCCGGGACAGGACATCGTGACCCTTTGCGCGGGGAAATACCAGTTCCCACCCGCGGAACTTGTGCCTGGCCGCCGCCGCGTCAGCTCAACGGCTCGGGATGGGCGTGCCCCGGCGGCAGCGGCGCCCCCCGCTGGGGCGCCGCCGCGGCGGTATCCGGTTCCGGCCGGCGCGGGCCCGCCTCCTCCAGCCGGTCGACCGTGCGGCGGGCGAGCAGGATGCCGAGCGCCCCGAAGACCAGGGAGCCGACCCCCATCCCGGCCACCACCCCGCGGGGGCCGTAGAGCGTCGCGCCGAGCAGCGCCGGCGGGATCGTCCCGAGCGTCGCCCGGCCCCAGTTCAGCAGCGTCGAGCGCAGCGGGAAGCCGAGGTTGTTGAAGGCGGCGTTGCCGAGGAACAGGAGCCCGTTGAAGAACCAGATCGCGCCGCCGACGAGGCAGAAGAAGCCGAACAGCTCGGCCGCGACTCCCTGCAGGCCGAACAGGCCGGCGAGCCACCCCCGGGCCAGCGAAAGGAGGAGCCAGACCGCGGCGCAGTAGGCCAGCGTCACCCGGATCGCCGCGCCGAGCACGCCGCGCATCCGGTCGAACAGGCCCGCGCCCCAGTTCTGCGCCAGGATCGGGCCGATCGCCCCCGACAGTGCGAACAGGCCGCCGAACGCCACCGGCGTCAGCCGGTCGATCACCGACGCGGCCGCGACCGCGTCCGCTCCGTAGCCGGCAAAAAGGCGTGCCAGGAACGCGCTCGCCACCGAGGGGGCGAGGTTCGTGAGCACGGCCGGACCCGCGACGCCCGCCAGGGCGGCCGCGTCGGCCGGCAGGTCGACCAGCAGGTCGGCGAGGCGCGGCCGGCCGAGAAGCCCGTGCCGGGCGACGCCGCGGACGCCCACCGCCACGAAGGTCGCGCGCGCCGCGCAGACCGTGATCGCCGCGCCCGGGACGCCGAGGCCCGCCCCGAAGATCAGCAGCGGGTCGAGGAGCGCGGTGACCACGGCACCGGCCAGGGTGACCGACATCGCCTGCCGCGCCGCGCCGACCGCGCGCAGCAGGCCCGTGAACAGCATGCCGGCGGCGAGCAGCAGGTTCGACGGCAGGGTGATGTGCAGGAACAGGACGGCCACCCGCAGCGCCTCGCCCCGCGCGCCGATCAGGGCCAGGAGCGGGTCGGCCAGCAGCGCGATCAGCACCGCGATGACGGCGGCCACGAGGCTGCCGAGGACCAGCGCCGAGGTCGCGAGGCGCCGCGCCGCCGCGCGGTCGCGGGCGCCGACGGCCTTCCCGACCAGGGCGCCGGCCGCGATCATCAGGCCGATATTCACCGCGGTGGCGAAGAACTGCACGATGCCGGCGAAGCCGACCGCCGCCGTGAGGTTCGGGTCGCCGAGCGTCGAGACGTAGAGCAGCGACAGCAGGTCGACGACGAAGATCGCCATCAGCCCCACCGAGCCGGTGGCGGCCATCACCACGACGTGGCGGAGGATCGAGCCGGTGACGAAGCGGCCCGCCTCCGCCGGGGGCGGCCCGTCGGGCATGTCAGACATCCGGCCCGTCACGCATCCCGGGCGCTGCCTTCCGCCTCGAGCTCGGCCTCCGGATCGGAATCCTCCGCGGCGTCCGTCTCCTGCGGCGCCAGGGCGGGCTTCTCCAGGAGCCGCTCGGCGGCCTCGCGCCGGTCGCTGCCCACGAGGTCGCGGGTCTCGGTGCTGAGCGCCCGGGCCGGCCGGACCGGGGCGGTCAGCGGCTCGGGCTTCAGGCCGGCCGCGGCGCCGCGCATCCAGCTGGACCCGTCCGGCAGGGCGCCCGCCTGCTGCAGGACCAGTCGCGCGATGTCGCGCTTGCGCACGTCGTCGGTCCGGGCGGTGGCCGCCTCCGGCGACAGGCCGAGCCCCTCCAGGGCCGCCCGACCGAAGGCGAGGGCGGATTCGGCGGTCTCGCGGATCTGGTAGTCGACGTCCCGGTTCATCAGCTCCACCGCGTGCAGGCGGTCGTAGGCCCGCACGAAGGTCCGCACGCTGGAGAACTCCTCGTGGACGATGTCGACGATCTTGAGGGCGCCCTCCCGGTCGTCGACGCAGATGCAGACCAGCTCAACCCGGCCGATCCCGGCGGCGCGGAGCACGTCGAGGCGCGTGCCGTCGCCGTAGTAGATGCGGAAGCCGAAGCGCGAGGCCGCGCGCAGCTGCTCCACGTCCTTGTCGATCACCGTGACCGGGATGCCCTCGGCCATCAGCACGTGCGTCAGGACCTGCCCGAACCGGCCGAAGCCGATCACCAGCACCCGCGCGTCGCCGCTCTCGGACAGCTCGGTAGAGGGCTCCTCCAGCGCGAAGGTGCTGCGCGCGTTGCGCCGCTCGATCAGCTTGTCGAGACCCTTGGCGGCGATGGGGCCGATCAGCATGGTCAGCGCCGCGAGCGCCACCGCGAAGCGCGTCGCCGTGACGCCGGTGAGGCCGAGATCCTGGGCCTGCGGCAGCAGCACGAAGGCGAACTCGCCCGCGGGCGCCAGGACCGCGGCCCCCCGCAGCGCCCCGAGGGTGTCCGAGCCGAACAGCCGGAACAGGCCGGCCACGATCGCGACCTTGACCAGGATCGCCGCCAGGGTCGCCCCGAACAGGGCCGGCCAGACCTCGCGCACCAGGTTGCCGTCGATCGACATGCCGACGCTCATGAAGAACAGGCCGAGCAGCATGCCGCGGAACGGCTCGATGTCGGCCTCCAGCTGGTGGCGGAAGTTCGACTCGGCCAGCAGGATGCCGGCGAGGAACGCCCCCATCGCCATCGACAGGCCGACCTGCTCCATGAGCAGCGCGGTGCCCAGCACCACCAGCAGCGCCGCGGCGGTCATCACCTCGCGGGCGCCGCTCGCCGCGAGCAGCCGGAAGAACGGGTTCAGGCCGTAGCGGCCGACCAGCACCACCGCGAGGATCGCCGCGAGCGCCTTGCCGGTGGAGACCGCCGCCTCCCCGAGCCAGGACACGTCGGTCGCCTCGCCCGCCGAGGCCAGCAGCGGCATCAGCGCCAGGATGCCGACCACCGACAGGTCCTGGAACAGCAGGACCGCGAAGGCGCGCGCGCCGTAGGCGCTGCCGAGATCGCCGCGCTCCTCCAGGAGCTGCAGGGCCACCGCGGTGGCCGAGAGGGCGAGCGCGAGGCCGATCACCGCGGCGGCGCCGAAGCTGAGACCCGCCACGACGCCCGCGCCGCCGAGCACCAGCGCGCAGACGACGAGCTGCGCGGTGCCGAGGCCGAAGATGTCGCGCCGCATCGAGACGAGCTGCGACAGGTGCAGCTCCAGCCCCACGATGAACAGCAGCAGCACCACGCCGATCTCGGCGACGCTGGCGGCTGTCTCGGGCTCGGCGATCAGCGACAGGCCGGAGGGCCCGATCAGCACGCCGGCCACGAGGTAGCCGAGCACGGCGCTCTGGCCGATCAGCCGGAAGATCGGCACGCCGATCACCGCCGCCGTGAGGAAGGTCAGGACCGGCGGCAGGAAGCTCGCATGTTCGACGGGGCTCGCCATGGTGATCGTCCCGGCGGTTCTGCTGGATCGGCGCAGGTGAGGTCCCCGCTTAGCGCGCACGGGGCCGCGATGCGAGCCGTAAGCGGGTGCCGTTCGGCACCGACGGGCCCGCGCGGGGCGGCTCGGCCCGGGCTCGGGAGGCGCGCTCAGCCCAGCAGGCGGGTGCGGGCCCGATGCGAGCCGTCGATGAACTCGAAGCCGCCGGCCGCGCTCAGCATGTGCAGGCGCGTGCCCGGCCAGGCCGCGCCCGGGCGGAGGCGCGTCTCGACCCGCTGGGCGTAGGCGTCCTCGTCGAGGCGCAGGATCCGGGCGAGGCCGAGCGCCGCGCCGTAGCCCTGCCGGCAATCCTGGACGGGCCGGATCAGGCCACCGTCGCGCGCCACGATCGGCCCCGCGGCCCGGGCGGAGCCGATGTCGATCAGCACCGGGTTGTGCCGGTGGGGGGTCCAGGGTCCGCGGAAATGCGGCGCGTGCCAGAGATGGAGCGTGTCGGAGTAGCTGCCGCCGCCGGCCCGGACCGTGGCGAACATCCACCAGCGGCCGCCGTGCTGCAGCAGGGTCGCGTCCCCGGCCACGACCCCGTCGAGGAGCACCGCCTCGTGGACCCAGCCGCGCGGGAAGTCGGTGGCGCGGTAGAGGTCGATCGTCCCGGAGGCGTGCGATTCCGGGATCATCCAGACCTGTCCGTCCGCCTCGAACACGAACGGGTAGGAGAGGTGGGTCTCGAGCTCGAGCACCGGCTCCGGGCGGCCGCGGGGCCCGTTCTCCCCGACATCCACCGCGGCGATCACGCCCTTGCCGCGGCGGTAGTCGAACTCCTCGACGAACAGGGTCACGGCGCCGTTGCGGGCGATCGCGAAGGGATCGGCGTAGAAGCGACGCCCGTCGTCGGGAAGAACCTGCCAGCCGCCTTCGGGATGCCGGCGCAGGTCGATCAGGTCGGGGCCGACGACCCGCCGCCAGCCCACCCGCCAGTGCGGGCCGTGGAAGCAGAGGGCGTAGAGCCGGCGGGCGATCTGGCGGGCGAGCCCCCCGGCGGCCCGGCGGCGGGCGCCCAGGCCGCCGAGATCGTAGGCGGCCGCGGGCTGCAGGGAGGGGCCGGCGCCGTCGGGGAGCGCCGTCGAGGCGGCGCCGTCGAGGGCGGCGAGGATCAGCGTGATGGTCCGCGCGAGGTAGCCCTCGAAGGCCGTGAGCATCACCGTGTGCGATTCCGTGCCGAGGCGGCCGACCGCCACCGGCGCGCCGTCCGGCCCGCGCAGGGTCGCCACCGGCGCCCCGTGGGCGAACAGGGCGGCGAGGAGGCCGGCCTCGCCCGGCATCCCGTCGTAGTCGAGCCGCCAAGCCGGCGCCGAGCACGGCGCCGAGCCCGGCGCCGAACCCGGCTCAGCGGGGCGACCCGAGAGGTCGAGGACGAGGTCGGCGCCGCTGCCGCCGGGCTCCGCGCCCTCGGGGCTCGCCTCGTAGGGCGCGAGGGCCACCGGTTCCGCCGCGGTCGCCAGACCCGGCCGGGGCAGGCCGTGGATGGCGGCCTCCAGGCGGAACAGGAGTTCCGCGTTCGGCGGCAGTCCCTCGGCGTGCTCCGCCCAGGCGACCCGGATCCGATGGTCGGGCCGCTGCCCGAGCAGGTCGAGAAGGCGGATGTGCCAGCCGCGCAGGCACCGGCGGTCGAGCCGCACGGTGACGGTGCGGGGGCGGGAGAGCGTCCCGGGCGACGGCTCCGCCCGGGCGGGAGCCCGGCCGCCGGCAGCCGACGGCCGGTCCGTGCCTCCGATCGCCCGCTCCATCAGCCGGTCGGCCCCACGCCCCGCGTGCCGGATTTCGTATCGACGCTCACGGCGGCCAAACCCGGGATGCGCTCGGTCTCGACCCTCGATACGGTCGAGCCGGGCTCGAATGCTGTTACGCCGCGCCACGATCAAGCACGGCCGCGTGGCTGTCTACCGGTTCAAACTTAACGCGCGGGACGATTTCTGGGCGATGAACCGAAAAAAGCGAAAGTCGGGGCATCAAATAAGCGCGTGTTGGCAGGCGGTGGTACAATGTCGCGCGGCCGTGGCGGCTCGCCGAGGGGAACCCACCTCCAGCTGGACCGTTCGCCAGACAACGACGTGGTGCGGAGACAGGACATGACGCGCAAGACGCTCACGATGCCCCTCGCGGCGATGCTCCTCGCCGCCATTCCGGGGACGGCCTTTGCCTGGGGCGGCGGCGGCGGTGGCGGCGGCGACAGCGGTAGCGGCCTCTCGCCCTACGCGGCGCTGAGCGGGAACGATCGCTCGGCGGGGGTCAACAACGGCAATTATCGCGACCCGGCCCTCGACCCCTACATCCGCACCTATGATCCGGAGGCCGCGGCCCGCTACGTCGCACCCCCGGCCGCGCAGCCGCGCCTGCGCATGCGGCCCTATTACGGACACCCGTACTGAGGCACCCGCGGAGGCCGCCGCGCGGCGGCCCCGTCGCGGTCAGGAGCGTCCGAGCCCATTCGCCGGCCGGACGCGCTTGAGCGTCCACGGTCCGCCCGAGAGCTTGCAGCCGGTGCCGCGGACGAAGCGGCTGCGGGACGGCGCGATCACGGATGCCAGGAAGTTGCGGCAGATCAGCTCGTCCGAGACGTACGGCAGCCCGGTCGGATTGACCGACCCGTGAAGCCCGGTCTCCGGGTTGTCCCACTTGACCGGTCGTCCGTTGCCCTGCGGATCGAGGGCGACGCTCAGGGCGGCCCGCGCCCGGCGCCAATCCTCCTCGGCGAGGTCGTCGCCGAAACTCACGGGCCGCTTCTCGATGCTGCCGGTGACGGTCGGCTCCTCGACCACGCGCGGCGCCGCCGCCGGGGGATCGCCCCGGAAGACCAGCAGGGGCTGGCTGCAGCCGCTCAGAACCATTGCCAGGGACAAGGCCGATACGGACGCGCCGATAAGCGACCGCCGGCTTGGCCCTTTACACGCGCATCCCCGCATTACACCTGACTCTCGACGGGCTATTCGCTCGACCGAACACGCCGATGTCGGTGCCCCCTCAGGCCCTGGACGCGGCAGGCAGGAGTCTTGGCGTGGATCAGTTAAGGACCGATGACCCGAAGAGCGGGGACTTCACCCTGAGCGAGGACCCCGTCGCGCTGTTCGCCGCCTGGATGAAGGAGGCCGAGGCCTCCGAGCCCGAGGACGCGAACGCGATGGCGCTCGCCACCGCCGGCTCGGACGGGCTGCCGGACGTGCGGATGGTCCTGCTGAAGGGCTTCGACGCGAGCGGTTTCGTCTTCTACACCAACACCCAGTCCACCAAGGGCGAGGAGCTGGCGCAGAACCCCCAGGCGGCCCTGGTGCTGCACTGGAAGAGCCTGCGCCGGCAGGTGCGGGCCCGCGGCCCGGTCACGCCGGTGACGGCCGCGGAGGCCGACGCGTATTTCCAGAGCCGCCGGCGGGAGAGCCGGCTCGGTGCGATCGCCAGCCAGCAATCCCGCCCGCTCGCCGACCGCGCCACGCTGATGACCGCGGTGGCGGAGCTGTCCGAGCGCTACGGGGACGGGCCGATCCCCCGGCCCGCGCACTGGACCGGGTTCCGGATCGCGCCGGTGAGCGTCGAGTTCTGGCAGAACGGCGATTTCCGGCTGCACGACCGGGTGCGCTTCACCCGGACGGGCGCGGTCTGGAGCCGGGCGCGGCTCTATCCCTGACCCCGGCCGGAACGCAGAGAGCCCCGGCAGGGCCGGGGCTCTCGCGTCGCGTGGCGGGTGGCGACGAGGCTCAGGCCTCCTCGCCGTCCTTCTTCTCGTCCTCGGAGGTCTCGGCCTCGGCTTCGGCCTTCTCCTCGGCGGCCTCGGCCGACTGCGCCTCGGCGATGGCGGCCTCCTCGGCCTCCACCTCGGCGCCGAGCACCGTCGGCGGCACGATGTTGGCCACCGGGTCGGTCGCCTCGCCGGTGTAGGTGCCGGCCGGGATCTTGATGTCGGAGACGTGGATCACGTCGCCGATCTCGCGGCCGGTCAGGTCGACCTCGATCGCGTCCGGGATCCGGTCGGGGGCGACGTCGAGGCTCAGCGTGTGGGCCACGATGTTGAGGGTGCCGCCGAGCTTCTTGATGCCGGGGGCCGCGTCCTCGTTGACGAAGTGCACCGGCACCTCGACCGTGACGGTCTGGCCCGAGACGACGCGCAGGAAGTCGACGTGCAGCGGCACGCCGGTCACCGGGTCGAGCTGGAAGTCGCGCGGGATCGCGCGGACCTTCTTGCCGCCGGCGTTGATCTCGAACAGCGTGGTCTTGAAGCCGCCGGCGTAGATCAGGGTGCGGGTGCGGATGAGGTCGACCGCGATGGACTGCGGCGGCTGGCCGCCCCCGTAGATGACGGCGGGAATCTGGCCCTGGCGACGAACGGCCCGGGCGGCCCCCTTGCCGACCCGGTCGCGTGCCACGGCCTCAAGCGTCTTCACAGCGCTCATGGCGTGATCCTTTACGATTGCTGGAGCCGGAAAACGAAAAGGCCGCCCCTGGCGGACGGCCACATCCTTCCCGGCGCGCCCCTGCCTCCAAGGGTGTCTCGGGGGCGCGCCGTGCGCATACACGGGCGGGGGGAGATTGGCAATGCGGCGGCGCGGCCGGCCCAGGGCCGCCCGGCCGTCCGGCCCCGATCACGGGCCCGCCAGCGCCCGCCGCGCCCGGCGCTTCTGCAGCCACAGGGTCAGGCCGAGCGCCGTGCCGATCACCAGGGCCGAGACGGCGGTCGTCACCGTGCCGAGGGCGTAGATCTCCGGCGTCGTCACCGTGGTGGTCAGGCCCTGCAGCTCCAGCGGCAGGGTGTTGCGGCCGCCGATCGCCTGGCTGGTGCGGGCGAGCTCGTCGAACGACAGGGTGAAGCCGAACAGCGCGACGCCGACGAGGGCGGGCGCGAGGATCGGCACGACCACGTAGCGCAGCGTCTGCGGGCCGCTGGCGCCGAGGTCGCGGGCGGCCTCCTCGTAGGCCGGGTCGAACCGGTTGAACACCGCGAACATGATCAGCAGGCCGAAGGGCAGCGTCCAGGTGAGGTGCGCGCCCAGCGCCGAGCTGTAGAGGCCCATCACGGTGCCGTGGTCCTGCAGGAACCCCCAGCCGGTGGCGGCGGCGAGCGCCTTGACGGCGTCGTCGAGGAGCCGGAACTCCAGCCCGATCCCGAGGGAGACCACGATCGAGGGCACGATCAGGCTCGACACCGCCAGGGCGAAGACGAGGCCGGCGCCGCGAAACCCCTTCCGGAAGGCGAGGCCGGCGTAGAACGCGATTCCCACGGTGAGCGCCATGACCACGAGGCCGAGCGCCAGGGAGCGCCGCAGCGCCGCCCAGATGTCGACCACGCCGACGCCGTCCCACAGCTTGGCGAACCAGTGGGTCGAGACGCCGTTCATCGGGAAGGTCAGGCCGCCGGAGGGCCCCTGGAAGCTCAGCGCCAGGATGGTCAGGGTCGGCCCGTACAGGAACAGGACGTAGAGGGCGAAGACCGCCGCCAGCAGGTAGAAGGCGCGGCCGCGGGACTGGTCCATCGCTACAGCTCCCGCCGGAGATCGATCATCCGGGTGAGCCCCAGGATCATCAGCAGCACGGCGGCGAGCAGCACCACGGCGTTGGCGGCGGCGGCCGGGAACTGCAGGTAGGACATCTGCACCTGGATCACCTTGCCGACGCTGGCGATCTGCTGGCCGCCCATGACGCCCACGGTGACGAAGTCGCCCATCACCAGCGTCGTCACGAAGATCGTCCCGATGGCGATGCCGGGCTTGGCGAGCGGCAGGATCACGTTCCAGAGGATCTGCGCGCCGGAGGCGCCGCCGTCGCGCGCCGCCTCGATCAGCCGCCGGTCGATGCGCGCGAGGCTGTTGAAGATCGGCACGATCATGAACACCGTGTCAAGGTGCACGAAGGCCAGGACCACCGCGAAGTCGGAGTAGAGCAGGCCGTCGATCGGCTGCCGGATCAGCCCGAGGGTGCGGAGCGTGTCGTTGACGAGGCCGTTGCGGCCGAGCAGCGGGATCCACGAGATCATGCGGATCACGTTCGAGGTCCAGAACGGGATCGTGCAGAGCAGGAACAGGCCCATCCGCACCGTGCCGGAGCGGATGTGGAAGGCCAGGAAGTAGGCGATCGCGAAGCCGAGCGGTAGGGTGATCGCCAGCGTCAGCGCGACGAACTTCACCGTCGACAGGTAGGTGCGCAAAGTCGTGCAGAGGTCGGCCGACAGGCAGCCGTCGAACACGTCGGCGTAGTTCTGCAGGGTGAGCGCCGGGATGATCTCGTACTCGTTGTACTCCCAGAGCGAGACGATGCCGGTGAGCACCAGCGGCACCACCAGGAAGACGAGGAAGACGAGGGCCAGCGGTGCGGCCTGGAGGTAGGCGAGGGCGCGGCGGCGCGGGCGGGCCGCGACGGTGGGCGCTGGGGCGCGCTCGGCGGTCGCGGCGGCGGGCAGGGCGAGATCGGTCATCGGGCTCGCCCCACGCAAGCCGACGGAGCCCTGCCCCCGCAGCCGGGGGAGAGGGCGGAGCGGAGCGCGCTCACGCGGCGATGAACTCGTTCCACTTGCGCACCATGTAGGTGTTCTCGTCCATCACGGCGTTCCAGCAGGCGACCGCGCCCATCCGCGCGTCGAAGGAGCCGCCGTCGCGGGTGGCGCCGGCCTTCTCGATCAGCGTGCCGTCGGGGCCGAGGATGTCCTTCTCGGCGGGCTTGCCCTCCATCCAGAAGGCCCACTCGTAGGGCTGCATGTTCGCCTGCGCGGTCTCCAGCACAGCCGAGTAGTAGCCCTGCCGGTTGAGATAGGCCCCGGCCCAGCCGGACAGGAACCAGTTGATGAAGTCGTAGGCGGCGTCGAGCTTCTTGCCGCTCAGGGTCTTGGGGATGCCGAAGCCCGAGGCCCAGGCCCGGTAGCCCTCCTTCAGCGGCTGGTAGGTGCAGGGCACGCCCTGCGCGCGGACCTTGGTGACGGCGGGCGACCACATCGACTGGATCACCGTCTCGCCCGAGGCCATCAGGTTCACGGATTCGTTGAAGTCCTGCCAGAAGGCCCGGAACTGTCCGGCGCGCTTGGCCTCGATCAGCACCTTGATGGTGCGGTCGATCTCGGGCTTCGTCATGTTGCCCTTGTCGCCGTAGGTGTAGTCGCCGGTGGCCTCCACCACCATGGCGGCGTCCATGATGCCGATCGACGGGATGTTGAGGATCGAGGCCTTGCCCTTGAAGGCCGGGTTGAGGAGCTCCTTCCAGCTCGTGACGGGCACCTTGATCAGGTCCGGCCGGATGCCCAGCGTGTCGGCGTTGTAGACGGTCGGGATCAGCGAGATCCACTGCGTCTGTTCGCCGGCAAATTTCTTGGAGTCGGGACCCTCCAGGTAGAAGACCTTCTTGGGCGCCGTGCCCTGGTCGCCGATCTTCTTGCCCGCGACCTCGCCCTTGGTGAAGACCGAAGAGATCTTGTCGGCGAGCTTGATCCGCTTGGCGTCCATGCCCTGCAGGTTGCCCGACGGAAGGATCTTCTTGAGGCTGAAATACTCGGTGTCGATCAGGTCGAAGGAGTTCGGCTGGGTGACCGCGCGCTTGGTCACCTCGTCGGTCACCACCGGAATGTACTCGATGGTGATGCCGAGATCCTCCTTCACCTTCCGGGCGATGTCGGCGGACTGGTTCACCGCGGTACCGAGGTAGCGCAGGGTCACGGGCTCGGCGGCGTGCACGGCCGGGAAGCCGGTCACCGGCGTCGCGGCCAGCGCGGCGGCGCCCTTCAGGAGCGTGCGCCGGCTCGGCTTCGAGGGGAGGTCCATGGTCGTCTCCGTACCTATGACGCGTCGAGGCGATGGGCGGCGGCAGCGTCCCAGCCGACCGGGATCGTCTCGCCCAGGCGGAGCGGCCGGGCGGCGAACGCCGCGTCGCTGAGGATCGCCGTGAGGGCGGCGGGGCTCTCGGGCGCGCGCTCCAGCCCCTCGGCGTCGAGGCCGACATGGACGCTGGTGCCCTGGTACTCGACCGCCACCACCCGGGCCGGCAGGGCGGCAGGGCCGGCCTCGGCACCGAGCCGCATCCGGTCGGCCCGCACGGCGACGAGCCCCTCGGGCAGCCGGATCACGTTGTGGCCGCCGATGAACCGGGCCACGAAGGCGGTGGCCGGGCGCTCGAACACGGTGCGCGGGTCGGCGGCCTGCTCGATCCGGCCGGCATTCATCACCACCACGAGGTCGGACAGCGCCATCGCCTCCTCCTGGCTGTGGGTGACGTGGATGAAGGTGAGGCCGAGCTCGGTCTGGATCCGCTTCAGCTCGACCCGCATCCGCACCCGCAGGAACGGATCGAGGGCCGAGAGCGGCTCGTCGAGCAGCAGCACCTTCGGGCCGGTGACCAGGGCGCGGGCCAGCGCCACGCGCTGCTGCTGGCCGCCGGAGAGCTGGGCCGGCAGGCGCCCGGCGAGGTGGCCCATCTGCACGAGATCGAGCATCGCCATCGCCTTGGCGCGGCGCTCCGCCTTGCCCACGCCGCGCATCTTCAGGCTGAAGGCGACGTTGTCGCGCGCGTCGAGATGCGGGAACAGCGCGTAGCTCTGGAACATCATCGCGGTGCCGCGCTCGGCCGGCGGCGCGTCGCCCACCGCCTTCGGGCCGATCACCACCGCGCCCGCGCTGGCGCGCTCGTGGCCGCCGATCATCCGCAGGGTCGTGGTCTTGCCGCAGCCGGACGGGCCGAGCAGGCAGCAATAGGCCCCGGACGGCACCTTCAGGTCGATGCCGTCGACCGCGATGGCCGCACCGTAGCGCTTGGTCAGGCCGATCAGCTCGACATTCATGCGAGGCTCCCCCCGGAGATCAGGCAAGCGGCGGGCCAGCGCGGCCGTCAGGCCTCCCGCCGCTCGGCCGGATCGACCGCCCGGTCCAGCACCCGCCCGCGCCCCGGCTCGGACAGGACCCGGCCGTCCTCGGCGATGATCTGCCCGCCCGCGACGGTCATCACCGGCCATCCGGTGACCTCGAAACCCTCCCACGGCGTGTAGTCGGAGCCGTGGTGGAGGATCTCCTGGCGGATGGTCTCGCGCTTGTGGGGATCCCACAGGGTCAGGTCGGCGTCGAAGCCCGGGGCGATCGAGCCCTTGCGCGGGTACAGCCCGTACAGCTTGGCGTGGTTCGTGGCGGTCAGCGCGGCGAACTGGTTGAGGCTGATCCGCCCCTTCGAGACCCCTTCGGAGAAGAATACCGGCAGCCGCGTCTCGATGCCGGGGATGCCGTTCGGGATCCAGCGGAACGAGGTCTTCCCGCGCGGGTTCAGCTTGCCCTGCGGGTCGTCGTAGCGGAACGGGCAATGGTCGGAGGAGACCACGTCGAAGACCCCGCGCCGGATGCCCGACCAGACCGCCTCCTGGCTCTCGACGTCCCGCGTCGGCGGCGAGCAGACGTACTTGGCCCCCGCCATGGGATCCTCGTAGCCGAGCCCCTTCATGTCCTCGGCCGTCAGCGTCAGGTATTGCGGGCAGGTCTCGGCCCGGATCTTCAGGCCGCGTCCTTGAGCCCAGGCGATCTGCTCGGTCGCCTCGCGGCCCGAGACGTGGACGATCACGATCGGCAGGTCGATCAGCTCGGCGTGGCTGATCGCCCGGTGGGCCGCCTCCCGCTCGACGATCTCCGGGCGCGACAGGGCGTGGCCGTAGGGCCGGGTCTCGCCCGCCCGCTCCAACTTCTCGCTGAGGTAGCGGATCGCGTCGTAGCCCTCGGCGTGGACCATGACCCGGGCGCCCTGCCGCCGCGCGACGTGGAACACGTCGAGGAGCTGGCGGTCGTTCAGCACGAGGTCGTCGTAGGTCATGAAGACCTTGAACGAGGTGTAGCCGTCGGCGACCAGCGCCGGCAGCTCCTGGCCGAGCACCGCCTCGGTCGGGTCCGAGATGATCATGTGGATCGCCACGTCGACGTGGCACTGGCCCTCGGCCCTGGCCCGGTAGGCGTCGACGGCGCCGCGCAGGGAGGCGCCCCGGGGCTGGAGCGCGAAGGGCATCACGCAGGTGGTGCCGCCGGCCGCCGCCGCCCGGGTGGCGCTGGCGAAATCGTCGGCCATGACGATGCCGGGGCCGGAATCCTGGGCGATGTGGACGTGGCTGTCGATGCCGCCCGGCAGGACCAGCAGGCCGGAGGCGTCGATCACCCGGGCGGCGTCGGCGATGCCCTCGGCCACCGCGACGATCCGGCCGCCGCGCACGCCGACATCGGCCCGCACCGTGTCGCTCGCCGTGACCACCGTGCCGCCCCGGATGGCAAGGTCGAATTCGGGCATGCCGCTCACTCCTCCGCGCCGTCGGGCGCGCCGGGCCGATGCACGGTCCGCGCCGATTCGGGCGGACGGGTCGGCACGGCAGGAGGTCACAGGCGGCCGCGCGGGTCCAGCGGGCCGCGCCACACGCGGAGCGGCCTGACGCCATGGTTCCGGCCGAGATCTTCGGTCGTGATCGCTCGCCCCGTCATCACGGGCGCAGCGAAGTGACCCAGGGCTGCGCGACGCCGGTAAGCGGAACGGATTCCTGGACATCGATGACCGGCAGGGCAACATCGGACATGGCGTGTCTCCCGCCCGGCGAAGCGGGCCGCAGCATTCACCGGCGGGACCGAGCGGGAGAGAAGCCGCGCTGCCGATCAGCGGACAGATCAGGCCAATCTCCGGCGAACAGGAGCCGCCCATGACGGACCAGCCCAAGACGATCTTCGTGCTCACCGGGGCCGGCGTCTCGGCCGAGAGCGGGCTCGGCACGTTCCGCGACCGCGGCGGGATCTGGGCGCGGTTCGACCCGATGAAGCTCGCCACCCCGGAAGCCTACGCGGCCGATCCCGACACGGTGCTCGACTTCTACGACCATCGCCGCCGCGGCGCGGTCGCGGCCGAGCCGAACCCCGCGCACTTCGCCCTGGCCCGGGCCGAGGCGCGGCTCGCCGCGCGCGGCGGGCGGCTGTTCCTGTGCACCCAGAACGTCGACGACCTGCACGAGCGGGCCGGCTCGCGGGCGGTCACCCACATGCACGGCGAGCTGCTCAAGGCCCGCTGCTGCGCCTGCGGCGCGGTCACGCCGTGGCGCGCCGATCTGAGCCGGGCGGATGACTGCCCCGCCTGCGGCACACCGGGCCGGCTGCGGCCGGACGTGGTCTGGTTCGGCGAGATGCCGATGCACCTCGACGCGATCGAGGCGGCGCTCTCCGAGGCCGACCTGTTCGTGGCCGTGGGCACGTCGGGGGCGGTCTACCCGGCGGCGGGCTACGTGCGGCAGGCCCGGGCCCTCGGCATCCCGACCTGCGAGGTCAATCTGGAGCCGTCCGACAACGCCGACGCCTTCGACGAGGCCCGCTACGGGCCGGCGAGCACCGCGCTGCCGCGCTACCTGGCCGAACTCGGCCTCTAGGCGGGCGCGGGACCGGCCTGCCAAGCCGTTGTGCGGACAGAGTTTCCCGATCCACGATCCGCCGGAATGGGCCGGGACCACAATCCTAAATGACGCGAATCACATCGGCGCGAGCTGTCAAGAACTGGTCGGGCAGTTGCCCACGGGTTACAACAGTCAAGCTCGGGATCGGCGTCGCGGCCTACCCGAGCGTTCGTTGAAGCCACAAGGGGAAGCAACTACCCATGCAGCACTTCACCGTAACCGACCGCGAGCGTGACACCGTCCTGGCGGCGCTGCGCTACTACCAGTTCTACCGGATGCAGGGTCACCCCTTCGACCCCCGTCAGGATCATCTGATCGACACCATCGCCGGCCGGGCCGGCGAGGCGCTGGACCTCGCCGAGATCGACGATCTCTGCGCCGGCCTGAACGGCAACCCGCACGCCCTCGCCGCCGCGGCGGCCTGAGGCAGCTTCCGGGGCGGCCGAGGCCGCCCTCGACGCCCCCGCGACCGGCCCAGGGACGGGGCCGGAGGACGGGTCACCTCCGAGATGAGCGGGCCACCGCCGCCGGAGCGAACCCTCCTCACCGGGGCCGGGCCTCGCGCCCGAACCACACCCCGCCGACGCGCATCCGGGCCCGCCCCGCGGCGCGTCGGTCCGACGGGCGGGTCCGCGCGGCGGGCCCCCCGAAAGGCCGGTTTCGCGCGACGTCGAAACGTGGCCTAACGGATGCGCGACGGCCGCGGGGCCGCGCCTTCCGGGAGCGCCGAGGCCGATGATGCGGACGGGTTCGCGACGGATCCGCCGCGGCGTCCTGCGGGGCGCCGGCCTCCTGCTCCTCGGCCTGACGCCGGCCGGAGCCGAGCCCACCCGGGCGGCGCCCGAGAGCGTCGCCACCGCCCTGGTCGTCTCCGTGGACGTATCGCAATCCGTCGACGACGCCCGTTTCCGGCTCCAGATGGAGGGCATCGCCGAGGCCCTGGAGGATCCGTCGGTCCTCGGCGCGATCACCGGCAATCCGGGCGGGATCCTGTTCGCGATGGTCACCTGGGCGGACCGGGCGAACGTCGCGGTCGGCTGGCGGCGGATCGCCGGCCGGGCCGACGCCGCGGCGGCCGCGGCCCTGGTGCGGGCGACGCCGCGGCAGGCGGGCGAGTTCACCTGCCTCGGCCAGATGTTCCGCACGGTGACCGCCGCCGTGCTCCCGGCGCTGCCGGTCCCGGCCGAGCGCGTCGTGGTCGACGTCTCCGGCGACGGGATCGACAACTGCACAGACGCCGACAGCCTCGCGGAGGCGCACCGGTCGCTGCTCGACACCGGCGCGACGGTCAACGGCCTGCCGATCCTGGTGCCGGGCGAGAACGACGTGGTCGGGGCCGGGGCCTACCGGGCGCCCGGCTACGGCCTGCTCCCGACGCCCCTGCCGCAGGCGCGCACGAGCCTGGAGCAGTGGTACCGCGCCCATGTCATCGGCGGTCCGGGGGCGTTCCTGCTGGCGGCCGCCGGCTACGGCGACTTCGCGCGGGCGCTGCGGCGAAAATTCGTGATCGAGATCACCGCGCTGGGTCGGTAGGGGCTCTTGCCCCGGGCGTACGTCACGCGGATCGAATCGCGCTTGCGGCCGGCACTGAGCCCACCGCGAGGGGCCGGCGCGGACCTGACGATGGCTCCGGGTATCGCACGCTCCGGCATCGCGAGCGAAGCGAAGTGACCCAGGGCAGCGCGACCCCAAAAGGCCTGGCGCGACCCTGGATCGCTTCGCTCCGCTCGCAAAGACGGTGGGACCGAAGCGGACAATCAGAGAGCGTATCAGCCTCTCAGGGGGCCTTCCTCAACTGCTGCTCGGCGCGGGTGAGCGCCGCCTCGCAGGCCGTCGCGTCGCCCTTCCGGTCGGCCGTGCGGGCCTCTTCCAGGGCGACCTTCGCCTGCTGGGCGGCGTCCGCGCCCTGGCCGGCCTGGGCCGCCTTCTCCGGGGGGGCCTGCGGCGACTCGTTCGCCCGCTGCCCCTCCGTCCCGGTGAGCCCCTCGCCGCCGCGCTTGGCGGCGTTGCCCTGGCCGCCGGTATTGGCCGAGATCGACTGGCTCACCTCGGACTGGACCCGCTTCGACACGCCGTCGATCCGGTCCCCGCAGGGCGAGGCGAGGGTGGGGGCCGCCGTCAGGATCAGGGTCAGGCAGGCCGTGAGGGCGGGACGCATCATCGGGTCGGGTGCTTTCCAAAAAGAAGGGGCCGCGGGTTCCCCCACGGCCCCAACGCCTCGCGGCGGGTGACGGTTCAGGCGCTCAGCTGATCGCGGATCGGCAATTGCCGGACCCGGCGGCCGGTGGCCGCGAAGATCGCGTTGGCGATCGCCGGCGCCACCGGCGGCACGCCGGGCTCGCCGACGCCGCCGAGCGGACCGTCCCAGTTGCCGCTCGGCACGAGGTGCACGCGGACCGCCTTCGGGGCCGCGTCGATCCGGAGGACCTCGTAGCCGTCGAAGTTGTTCTGCACCGCCCGGCCCTGCTTGAAGGTGATCTCGGAGGTCAGGGCGAGCCCCATCCCCATGACCACGGCGCCCTCCATCTGCGAGCGGATGCGCTCCGGGTTCACCTGCGGACCGCAATCGACCGCGATGTCGATCGCCTTCACCTGGACCTGGCCCTTGTCGTCGACCTCCACCTCGGCCGCCACCGCCGTGTAGGTGACGAAGCTGTAGTGGCCGGCGATGCCGAGGCCGGTGCCCTTGGGCATCTGCCGCCCCCAGCCCGCGCCCTTGGCGGCCGCCTCGATCACGCCGCGCAGGCGCCCGGTCTCGATCGGGTAGAGCTTCGGGTCCTCGCCGTAGTTCCAGACGTCGCCGATCTCGGTCGGGCTGATCTTGCGATCCGGTCCGATGAGCGCGAGCAGGTACTCCTTCGGCTCGCGGCCGGCGGCGTGCGCCAGCTCCGACACGAAGGACTGGATCGCGAAGGCGTGCGGGATGTTCGACACCGAGCGGAACCAGCCGATGCGGGCATGGGCGGCGGCCTCGGGGTTCTCCAGCCGCATGTTCGGGATGTTGAGCGGGGTGTTGACCAGCCCCATCCCGAGCTCGAACGGCAGCTCGTGCTTCGGATCGGGCGCGAAGATCGAGCCGATCGTCGGCGCCACCGAGCGGTGCAGCCACGCCACCGGCATGCCCTTGTCGTCGAGGCCGGCCTCCAGGTGCTCCACCGAGATCGTGTGGTAGAAACCGTGGTGGAGGTCGTCCTCGCGGGTCCAGGCGAGCTTCACCGGCGCGCCGCCGACGGCCTGCGAGCACAGAGCCGCCTCGACCACGTAGTCGGGCTTGGACTTGCGGCCGAAGCCGCCGCCGAGCAGCGTCACGTTCACCTTGACCTTGTCGTCGGGCAGCTTCAGCGCCTTCATCAGGCGGTCGTTGGCCGCCTGCGGACCCTGGACGCAGGCCCAGGCCTCGCAGAACCCGTCCTTCACGCGGGCCACCGCCGCCGGGGGCTCCATGGGGGCCTGGGCGAGGTGCGGCACGAAGTACTCGGCCTGGACCTTGGTCTTGGCCTTGGCCATCGCGCCGTCGACGTCGCCCTGCGTGCGCACGACCTTGCCGGGCTTGCGCGCGGCGGCCTCCAGCTCCTTGCGGAACGCGTCGGTGTCGTAGCCGGCGTTCGGGCCGTCGTCCCAGGTGATCTTGAGGGCGTCGCGCGCCTTCAGGGCCGCCCACGTGTTCTTGGCGACCACCGCCACGCCGCCGAGCGGCATGAACTCCGTGGGAATCGGGGTGGCGTCGATCTTGAAGATCTTCACGACGCCCGGGACCTTCTTGGCCTCGCTGTCGTCGAAGGACTTCACCGTGCCGCCGTAGACGGCCGGGCGCGCGACGACCGCGTAGAGCATCCCGTCGAGCTTGGTGTCGAGGCCGTAGATCGCCTTGCCGGTGGTGATGTCGACATTGTCGATCAGCCCGATCTTGCCGGTGCCGATGTAGCGGAAGTCCTTCGGGTCTTTCAGCTTGACGTCGGTGGGCACCGGCAGCTCGGCGGCCGCCTGCGCCACCGCGCCGTAGCCGAGGGTGCGGCCCGACTTGGCGTGGGTCAGCGTGTGGTTGACGGCCGTGACCTCGGAGGCCGGCACGCCCCACTGCTTGGCCGCGGCCTGGATCAGCATCAGCCGCGCGGCCGCGCCGGCGTGACGGAAATGCTGGAAGAAGTGGCGGGTCGAGCGCGAGCCGTCGGTGTCCTGGTTGCCGAAGCGGGTCTCGTCGCCCCAGGCCTGGACCACCTTCACCTTCGACCAGTCGGCCTCCAGCTCGTCCGCGACCGTGAAGGCCACCGAGGTGCGGATGCCCTGGCCCATGTCGGAGCGGTGGTTGGTCACCGTGACGGTGCCGTCCGGCGCGATCGCGACGAAGACTTTCGGATCGTCCCGCCAGCCATGCGGCATGCCGTCGGCGCCGAACTTCTGCTCCTTCTGCTCCTGAGTCTGGGTCTCGTCGGCCCGGGCGGGTCGGAGCGAGAGGGCCAGAACCAGGGCGCCGGCGCCGCCGAGGATGCCGCGGCGGCTGACGTTGTCGAGGGCCGGCTTGGTCTTGGCGAGCTCAGCGCTCAGCTTGGCGTCGTGGATCACAGGCGCTCTCCCTTGCTGGCGGGCGCCGGCTGGCCGGCGGCCTGGTGGATCGCGGCGCGGATGCGCGGGTAGGTGCCGCAGCGGCAGATGTTGCCGCTCATCGTGGTGTCGATGTCGTCGTCGGTGGGCTTGGGCGTGTCCTTGAGCAGGGCGGCCGCCTGCATGATCTGGCCGCACTGGCAGAAGCCGCACTGGGCGACGTTCTGGTCGCGCCACGCCACCTGCACGGGGTGGTTGCCGTCCGGCGACAGCCCCTCGATGGTGACGACCTCCTGGCCCGCGGCCGCCGAGACCGGCGTGATGCAGGCGCGGGTGGCCGCGCCGCCGAGATGGATGGTGCAGGCGCCGCAGAGCGAGACGCCGCAGCCGAACTTGGTGCCGGTGAGCCCGAGCTCGTCCCGCAGGTACCACAGCAGCGGCATGTCGGGGTCGCCGTCGAAGCTGCGCGCAGCCCCGTTCACGGTGAGTTTGATCATCGTTGCGTCCTGTCTGGCGGCGCCGGAGCGGCGATCAGTCGGGTCTGAGCCGGGCCTTCGGCCAGGACCGGATTTGCCGGCTAACGTTCACCGATGCGGCCGGGCCGCCGGGCTAACGCTCAAGCTCAGAATAATAAATATTCTAAGGCACCCGGCGGGGTGGGCGCAACGCGGGGACGCGGCCGGTCATCCCCGAGCCTCTGCGCCGCGGGCATGCCGCGTGCGGCGGCGCACATGGGCGGCCACCGACACGGAGACGCAGGCTGGTCGATCCAGGCTGGCGGCCCTGTCCGCCGCATGCTGCGGACGCGGTTGGTTCGAAGCGCGAACGCACCGTTGCGCCCCGATTCAGGGCGTCGATCCTGAGTCATTTCGCTCGCGATGATGGCGTTTCGCGTCGAACTCAGAGCCCCTGACACTGACTCACTCTGGATTCAATCGAGGCACGTCGGTCGCAGACCGTCACGGCACGGTCTCCAGGTCCGTCCTGCGAAACTCGTCGGCCGTGGCCAAAATCGGCGTGCGGTAGAACCGT
Organism: Methylobacterium sp. C33D; assembly: GCF_053345825.1. NCBI lineage: Bacteria > Pseudomonadati > Pseudomonadota > Alphaproteobacteria > Hyphomicrobiales > Methylobacteriaceae > Methylobacterium > Methylobacterium sp. C33D. Next base: position 86,246 of record NZ_JBKFAV010000012.1, on the reverse strand, counting down.
GCCGCCGCATAGTGGAGACAATCGCCGAGGTTGAGGCCGTGGCGGCCGGCCCGGTATCGATGCGCGGCCGACAGGGCGAGCGCCGTCGTCTCGCTGGCCGGCGGCAGGTCGCAGATCTCGATGCCCCTGGCTTCGAGAAATTCGAGGACGATCGGCCCGACCGCCTCAACCGTCATGTCGAACTTGTCGGGCAGCGCGAGGGCCAGCACCGTTTCGAGGACGGCCACGGGCGACGTTCTGCACTGGCGTGCCGAGGCGAGCGCCGTGGAGATCCGCTCGGCCTCGGGCTCGTCGGCGAGCAGGGCGACGATCGCGGACGCATCCACGAACATCAGACGCTTTCCCACATCGCGTCGTACACGTCCCGCGCGAGAGGCACCCGTGCGGCGGTCTCCCGCGGTGACTCTTCCCGGTGGCGGCGCTCGATCGCCTCACGCATGGCGATGACGATCGCCTCGGTGATACCGACTCCCGCCAGGGCGGCGAACCGGCGTGTCAGCGCGTCGGCCTCGGGATTGTTGACGTTGATCGGCATGCAGGCGGCCCTCGGCCACGATGTAGATAATCGCTTCCGCCAATCTACACCGGCGTGCGGCCCTCAGACCGTCACCTGCGTCCCGACCTCCACCACGCGCCCGGTCGGGATCTGGAAGAAGTCCGTGGCGTCGTTGGCGTTCTTGGCGAGGGTGATGAAGATCCGGTCCTGCCAGAGCGGCATGCCGGAATGGGCCGCCGGCCGGATCGAGCGGCGCGACAGGAAGAACGACGTCGCCATGATGTCGAACTTGAAGCCCTGGCGGCGCAGCAGCACCAGCGTCTTCGGGATGTTCGGCGTCTCCATGTAGCCGAACTTCATCACGACCCGGTAGAAATGCGGGCCCACCGGCTCGATCCGCACCTTGTCGGCCTCGTTCGAGCGCGGCGTGTCCACCGTCTCGACGGTGAGGATCACGTTCTTCTCGTGCAGCACCTTGTTGTGCTTGAGGTTGTGCAGGAGCGCCGCCGGGGCGATCTCGGGATCGCTCGTCAGGAACACCGCGGTGCCGCGCACGTGGTGGGGCGGGCTCTTCTCCAGCATCCCGACCAGCTCGACCAGCGGCACGTCGGTCTTGCGGGTCTTGTTGAACAGGATCGTCACCCCGCGCACCCAGGTCCACATCAGGATGACGAGGCCGCCCGCGAGCAGGAGCGGCACGTAGCCGCCCTCCACCACCTTGATCAGGTTGGAGAGCAGGAACAGGAACTCGAGGACGATGAAGGGCAGCATGACGGCCGCCGCCGCCACGGGCGACCATTTCCACATGCGCCACATCACCAGGAAGGTCAGCGAGGCGGTGAGCAGCATCGTGCCGGTCACCGCGATGCCGTAGGCCGAGGCGAGCGACGACGAGGTCTTGAACAGCACCGCCAGCAGCACGACGCCGATCATCAGGAGCGTGTTGATCTGCGGCAGGTAGATCTGGCCGGCATGCGACTCGGAGGTGTGGCGGATCTCGAGCCGCGGCAGAAGCCCGAGCTGGATCGCCTGCCGGGACAGCGAGAAGGCGCCGGTGATCACCGCCTGGCTCGCCACCACCGTGGCGATCGTCGCGAGCAGCACCATCGGCAGCAGGCCCCAGGCGGGCACCAGCTGGAAGAACGGGTCGGCCGTGTCGGGCTTCTCCAGCACGAGGGCCGCCTGGCCGAGATAGTTGAGGGCCAGCGCCGGGAAGACGAGGCCGATCCACGCCACCTGGATCGGCTTGCGGCCGAAATGGCCGAGATCGGCGAACAGGGCCTCGGCCCCGGTCACCGCCAGGAACACGGCGCCGAGCGCCACCAGCGCGCCGGTGCCGTGACCGAGGAGGTAGACGACGGCGTGCACGGGATTGACCGCGCGGAACACCTCCGGGTGCAGGGCGATGTGCGGCAGCGCCGCGAGCGCCATGGCGAGGAACCACACGATCGTCACCGGCCCGAAGAACGACGCCACCTTCCCGGTCCCGCGGTTCTGCACGAGGAACAGCGCGACGATGATCACCACGGTGATCGGCAGGACGTAGTCGTCGAGGGCGGGGGTGACGAGCTTCAGGCCCTCCACCGCCGAGAGGACCGAGATCGCCGGCGTGATCACCGCGTCGCCGTAGAACAGCGAGGCGCCCAGCAGCCCCAGCATGAAGACGATGCGCGAGCCGCCCAGCGCCTTCCGGGCCAGCGCCATGAGCGAGAGGATGCCGCCCTCGCCGTTGTTGTCCATGCGCAGCAGGATCGCGACGTACTTGACCGTCACGATCATGAAGAGGGCCCAGAGGATCAGCGACACGGTGCCGATCACCTCCTCGGGCAGCAGGATGCCGTCGGTCCGGGCCGGGACCAGCGCCTCCCGGAACGCGTAGAGCGGGCTCGTGCCGATGTCGCCGTAGACGACGCCGACCGAGCCGACCAGCAGCGTCCAGAACCCGGCATGGCCGTGGCGCGTCTCGGCCTTCTCAGGAGCATCGAGCGTGCCGGAGGTCGCCGGTCCCTGGACGGGACCCTCGCCCTCTGCCGCCGGGGCGGCCTCGCGCGCGGTGTCGGACGCCGCGGGCGCGGGCTGGGCTGCTACGCCGGGTGCGAAGGTGTGGCTCATGCGATTGTCGGAAGCTCGGGCGTGGCCGGCGCTTCGCGGTTCGGCTCAGGGGCCTGTCGGGGCCGGGCAGAAAACGCGAAGACTCCGCCGAACCGTGCGGGCCGGCCACCGGGCCGACCGCTCGCGGGATCGTGCGGCCTTGCTACCATGCCCTCGTGCGCCCGGAAACCGTGTGCACCCGCGAAGAACGCGGAGCTGGGTCTCGGCTCGCCCGCGGCACCCCGGAACGACATCGGGAACGACGGCGGGGGCGACGCGGTCTCGTCTCGCGGACCGGGCGCGCCGACCCGCCCCGCGTCTCACTCCGCGGCGGTGCGCGTGCCGCCCTGGCCGAATCGGCGCTGGATGTAGTCGATCACGATCGTCTCGAAGTCCTTGGCCAGGGTCGGGCCGCGGAGCGTCATCGCCTTCTTGCCGTCGATGAAGACCGGCGCGGTCGGCGTCTCGCCGGTGCCCGGCAGCGAGATGCCGATATCGGCGTGCTTCGATTCGCCCGGGCCGTTCACGATGCAGCCCATCACGGCGACGTTCAGCCCCTCGACGCCCGGATAGGTCTTCTTCCACTCCGGCATCGAGGTGACGATCCAGTTCTGGATGTCGCGGGCCAGCTCCTGGAACGTGGTCGAGGTCGTGCGGCCGCAGCCCGGGCAGGCCGCCACCATCGGCACGAAGGTGCGGAACCCCATGGTCTGCAGGAGTTCCTGGCTGGCCTTGACCTCGACGGTCCGGTCGCCGCCCGGCTCGGGGGTCAGCGAGTAGCGGATCGTGTCGCCGATGCCTTCCTGGAGCAGCACGCCGATGGCGGCCGAGGCCGCCACGAGGCCCTTCGAGCCCATGCCGGCCTCGGTGAGGCCGAGATGGATCGCGTAGTCCGAGCGGCGCGCCACCTCGCGGTAGACGGCGATCAGGTCCTGCACCGCCGAGACCTTCGCCGAGAGGATGATCTTGTTCTGCGGCAGGCCGAGTTCCACGGCGCGGTCGGCCGAGCTGATCGCCGAGCGGACCATCGCCTCGCGCATCACCGCCCGGGCGTCGATCGGCCGCGGCGCCCTGGCGTTCTCGTCCATCAGGTGGGTGAGCAGCTCGCCGTCCAGCGAGCCCCAGTTGGCGCCGATCCGCACGGTCTTGTTGTGCTTGATCGCCTGCTCGATGATCGACGAGAACTGCGTGTCCTTCTTGTCCTTGAATCCGACGTTGCCCGGGTTGATCCGGTACTTGGCCAGCGCCTCGGCGCAGGCCGGGTGGTCGGCGAGCAGCTTGTGGCCGATGTAGTGGAAATCGCCCACCAGCGGCACGTGGACGCCGATCCGGTCGAGGCGCTCGCGGATCTTCGGCACCGCGGCCGCCGCCTCGTCGCGGTCGACCGTGATGCGCACGAGCTCCGAGCCGACCCGGGCGAGCTGGGCGACCTGCGCCACGGTGGCGTCGATGTCGGCCGTGTCGGTGTTGGTCATCGACTGGACGACGATCGGGGCGCCGCCGCCGACCGTCACCGCGCCGTCGCCCTCGCCGACCGTGACGCCGACGGTGCGGTGGCGCGGGGCGGGGCCGGCGATCTCCGGGCCGCCGCCGGCCAGCGGATTGTCGGCGGGGTTCTCGGAACGGGTGGCTTCCATGACTTCCATCGTGGACTTTCGCGGGCGCGCCTCGCGGGTGCCGGAGCCGTGACGGCTGCCGGACCGGTCCCGGGGACACGCCTCGCCGGAACTTCGGGGCTGCCGCGGGTTAGCTGCGGATGACCCGGCGCCGCGTCAACCCGGCGCCGCGCGGGGCAGCATCGCGCAGGACAGCATCGCGGCTGTCATGTCGTATCCGGGCGCGGATGTCGAGTTTCCTGCACGTCCCGCAGGCACCTGCCGCCGGCGCCGGCCGGTTTTCGTCGGCCTCTGTTGCCGATTCGCTCGTGCCGGCGCGGGCGCCGGCGCGGCGGGCGTCGCGGAGGACGGCACGGGGCGGATGCCGGTCCGCGATCCCGGCGCACGGTTGATGCTGCACTGCAGCATCCCATCTGTATGGTGGATTAGGAGGCCGACATGAGCGAGCAATTCGGCGGCACCGAGCCGCACAACCCCGCCACTGCCGTTCCCGAATCGCCCGTCACGGACGCGGTCGAGGCGCAGCCCGCGCAGGCGCCGGGCGCCGCGCTGGCCGGGCCCCGGGCCGAGAAGCCGGTGGCGCTCGCGCTCCAGGGCGGCGGCGCGCACGGCGCCTTCACCTGGGGCGTGCTCGACGCCCTCATCGAGGACGGCCGCCTCGGCTTCGAGGCGGTGACCGGGGCGAGCGCCGGGGCGATGAACGCCGTCGTCCTGGTGGATGGCTGGCTCAAGGGCGGCCCGGACGGGGCCCGCGAGGGCCTGGAGCGGTTCTGGCGCGAGGTCAGCCTCGACGGCGATCTGGGGCCGGCCCAGCGCAACGTCGTGAGCGGCCTGTTCAGCCTGTGGAAGGGCAATCCGGTGGCCGAGTTCTGGGCCAAGATGCTGGCGCCGAGCCCCTACGTGTCGAACCCGCTCAACATCAATCCGCTGCGCAAGGCGCTCGCCGAGCAGGTCGATTTCGACCGCCTGCGCGAGGCCGACACGGCGGGCCTGTTCGTCTCGGCCACCAACGTCTGGACCGGCAAGCTCGCGGTGTTCGAGCGCGAGCGCCTGACCGTCGACCACCTGATGGCCTCGGCCTGCCTGCCCACCGTCTTCCAGGCGGTGGAGATCGACGGCGTGCCCTACTGGGACGGCGGCTATCTCGGCAACCCGCCGCTCTACCCCCTGCACCGCGGCGCCCAGACCCGCGACATCGTGCTCGTCCAGATCAACCCCGTGGAGCGGCGCGAGACGCCGCGCACCGAGGCTGAGATCCGCGACCGGCTCAACGAGATCACCTTCAACGCCAACCTGATGCGGGAATTGCGGGCGATCGACTTCCTCGACGGGCTGATCGAGGAGGGCACCCTCGGCCAGGGCCAGTACCGCCGGGTCCTCGTGCACCGGATCGACGGCACGGACGCCCTGGACGACTACAACGCCGCCTCCAAGCTCGACGCCCGCTGGACCGTGTTCAAGCGCCTGCGCGACAAGGGCCGCGCCGCCGCGCAGGCGTGGCTCGCCGAGAACTACGAGCGGATCGGCCGGGACTGTACGGTCGATCTGCAGCAGGCGTACCAGTAGGTCGATCCTTTCCCGATCTGGTTCGTTGACGCGCCGGAACGTCCGCATCGGAGACCTGCCATGACGCTGCTGCGCCGCGAGGCCCTGATCCTGCTCGGTGCCGGCCTCGCCGGCGCCGCCCGCGCCGCCGAGCCGTCGGCCGGGACCGCGCGGGCCACGGATTTCGCCTTCGAGACCCCGGAGGGCGCGCCCATGCCGCTCTCCGGCTACGCGGGCAAGCCGATCCTCGTGGTCAACACAGCGACGGCCTGCGGCTACGCCGGGCAGCTCGCCGGGCTCCAGACGCTCTGGACGCGGTTCGGCGACCGCGGGCTCGTCGTGCTGGGCGTCCCGTCGCCGGATTTCGGCAACCAGGAGCCCCTGGACGGGCCGGCGATCGCCGAGGCGGCGCGGAAGAATCACGGCGTCACCTTCCCGCTCACGGCCAAGACCCGGGTGAAGATGCCGGGCGCCCACCCGTTCTACCGCTGGGCCGCCGCCGAGCGCCCCGCCGAGACGCCGCGCTGGAACTTCCACAAGTACCTGATCGCCCGGGACGGCACCCTCGCGGCGGCCTTCGCCACGCAGGTCGAGCCGACCGATCCGCGGATCATCTCGGGCATCGCCGCCACCCTCGACCAGGCCTGACCGCGGCGCCGGGCCGGCCCGCGGGATTAAACCGCCGGGGCGCCGCGTTCACACCCTATGGCATCGGACAAGAACAAGCGCCCGGACCTCCTCGACCTGATGGTGCCCCTGCGGCGCTACGCCCGGTCGCTCACCCGCGACACGTTGCGGGCCGACGATCTCGTCCACGACACGCTGGTGCGAGCCCTGGAGATGCAGGGCTCGCTCCGGCCGAACACCAATCTGCGCACCTGGATGATGACGGTGCTGCACAACGCCTTCATCGACGAGCAGCGCCGCCGGCAGGTCGAGGCGCGGCACGCCGACACGCTGGTCCGGATGACCGAGGACATGGCGCCGCCGGCGCAGGAGGGGCAGGTGCGCCTCGCCCAGATCCGGCAGGCCTTCCTCAAGCTGCCCGAGGAGCAGCGCGCCGCGCTCCACCTCGTCACCCTGGAAGGCATGGCCTACGCCGACGCGGCGGCCGTTCTCGGCATCCCGATCGGCACCCTGATGTCCCGTCTCGGCCGCGGCCGGGCGGCCCTGCGGGCCTTCGAGGAGGGGACGCGGACCGATCGCGGCGCCGACGAGGCGGAGCCCGCCAAGACATCCGAGACGCGGCGCGGGCCGCCCTCCGCCCTCCGGCTCGTCGTCTCCGACGAGCCGCGGGAACGGTCCGCCTGGCCTCTGCGACGCGCCGTCGGAGAGAGCTGAGCACGGAGCTGACGAAGGGCCGGCACCCGCGGGCGCCGGTGCCGACTGACGATTGCGACCGGCGGATCGCCTCCGGGCACGCTGGATTCGAGGACTTCACGATGATCGATCCGATCACAGACGACGATCTCATCGCCTTCGTCGACGGCCAGATCGACCCGATGCGCCGTCTCGACGTCGAGGCGCACCTCGCGGCCAATCCCGCGGCCGCGGCCCGGGTGATGGCGGAGATGCACGACCGCGACGCCCTGCGGGCCTGCTTCGAGCGCGTTCCGGGGCCCGGGCCGGACCGCAACATGGTCCTGGCCCGCCGCTTCGACCGGAACCAGCGCTGGCGTCGCGTCGCCTCGCGTCTCAAGCGGGCCGCGGCCATCGCCGTGCTCGTGGGCGCGGGCTGGCTGGCGCACGACGAGATCGGCCGCTTCGGCGTTCCCGACACCCTGGCGGCGACACCGGATCCGGCCCTGATCGCCGACGCGCGACAGGCCCGGGTCGTGGCGCTGCTGCGCAAGAGCATCGGCGGCCAGGCCGACGATCCGGTCTACGACCGGGCGCGGCTCCGCTCGGCCACCGGCATCGACCTGCCGGCCCTGCCCGATGGCTGGCGGGTGCGCGACATCCAGGTCTTCCCCGCCCGCCACGGCACGGGGATCGAGGTCGCCCTCGAGGCGGGCGATTTCGGCGAGGCGTCGCTGTTCGCCACCCGCGGCATCCGCGGCGGACCGACGACGCTCACCACCGGCTCGGACGACGGCGACGTCGTCTCGTGGAACGCCGGCGACACCGCCTACGCCCTGAGCGGTCCGCGGAGCGACGCGGACCTGCGGCAGGCCGCGAGCCTCCTCGGCGCCGGTCCGGCGAGCCGCTGAGGGCGCGCCGGACTCCCGCCCGGGGCCTCGACAGGGCGCCCCGGTGGGTGCCAAAGATCGGCCATGCAGGCCGCGGAACCAGCACGGGACCCAGCAGGGGACGATGACGGGCTCGCCGCCCTGTTCGAGGCCGCCCGCGCGGTGCGCGGGCGGGCGCACGCGCCCTATTCCCGCTTCGCCGTCGGGGCCGCGCTGCGCGACGAGCGCGGCGCGCTCCACGCCGGCTGCAACGTCGAGAACGCTGCCTACCCGGTCGGGACCTGCGCGGAGGCCGGGGCGATCGCCGCCATGGTGGCGGCGGGCGGCCGGCGCATCGCGGCGATCCTGGTCTGCGGCGACGGCAACGGCCCGGTGACGCCGTGCGGCGCCTGCCGCCAGCGCATCCGCGAGTTCGCAGCGCCGGACACGCCGATCCACGCCGCCGGTCCGGGCGGCGTCGCCCGCACCTTCACGCTGGCGGAGCTGCTCCCGGACTCCTTCGGCCCGGAGACGCTCGGTGAGTGAGGCGGCCGCCCGCGCGGCGCTGCGCGCCGCCGGCTTCGCGGGCCCCTACGCCTGCGCGGTGGTGGCCGGCACCGGCCTCGGCGGGATCGCGGCCGCCCTCACGGATGCGGCCGCCGTCGACTACGCCGAGATCCCCGGATTTCCGGGACCCGGCGTCAGCGGCCATCGCGGCCGGCTGCACCGCGGGCGCCTCGCGGGGCGCGAGGTCCTGATCTTCGAGGGGCGGGCCCACGCCTACGAGCGCGGCGACCCGGCGGTGATGCGGGTGCCGCTCGCCTGCGCCCGGGACCTCGGCGCCCGGCGCCTGCTGCTCACCAACGCCTCGGGATCGCTGCGGCCCGGGACCGGGCCGGGCAGCCTCGTGCTGCTCGCCGACCACATCAACCTCTCCGGCCTGAACCCGCTGATCGGCGAGGCCAGCGACGCCCGGTTCGTGCCCATGACAGAGGCCTACGACCCGGACCTGCGGGCGCGGCTCCGCGCGGCGGCCGAGGCCTGCGGCGTGCCCCTGGGGGAGGGGATCTACGCGTGGTTCTCGGGACCGAGCTTCGAGACGCCCGCGGAGGTGCGGATGGCCGGCATCCTGGGCGCCGACCTCGTGGGCATGTCGACCGTGCCCGAAGTGATCCTCGCCCGGTTCCTCGGCCTGCCGGTGGCGGCGGTCTCGGTCGTGACGAACCTCGCGGCCGGCATCGCGGGCGGCGCGCCGCACCACGCGGAGACGAAGGCGGTGGCGGCCCGGGCCGCGGCGGATCTCGGCCGCCTGGTCCGGGCCTTCGTGGCCGGCCTGCCCGACGGAGAGACAGCCGATGACTGACCCCGAAGCCGGCGCGGTCGCCCGCCGGGCCCTGCCGCTCCTCGACCTCACCGATCTCGGCGAGACCTGCACCGAGACCCGGATCGACGCCCTCTGCCGGGACGCGAGGCGCGGCGGCGTCGCGGCGATCTGCGTCTGGCCGCGCTTCGTCGCGCAGGGCGCGCGGGCGCTCGCGGGCACCGGCATCCGGATCGCCACGGTGATCAACTTCCCGAAGGGCGGCGAGGATTGCGCCCGCGCCACCGACGACACCGCCGAGGCGCTGCGCGACGGCGCCGACGAGGTCGACCTCGTCCTGCCCTACGCCGCGCTGCTGCGGGGCGAGGCTGCGGTGGCCCGCGACATGGTCGAGGCCGTGCGCGATACCTGCGGGTCCGCGACCCTCAAGGTGATCCTGGAGACGGGCGAACTCGCCGAACTTGGCCGGATCCGGGAGGCGAGCCGGATCGCCCTGGAGGCGGGCGCCGATTTCCTCAAGACATCCACGGGCAAGAGCCCGGTCTCGGCGACCCCGGAGGCCGCCGAGGCGATGCTGGCCGAGATCCGCGCGAGCGGCCGCCCCGCGGGCCTGAAGGTCTCGGGCGGCCTGCGCAGCGTCGCCGACGCCGCCACCTACCTCGACCTGGCCGACCGGCTGATGGGCCCCGGCTGGGTGAGCCCGAGAACCTTCCGGCTCGGGGCGAGCAGCCTGTTCGAGACCCTGATCCGGGCGCGGACGCTGTGAGCGTGCGGCTGCCCCGGGAGAGGTTGCCCCAGGAGACGATCCGGGCCAAGCGCGACGGCCTGCCCCTCGATCCAGACGAGATCGGGGCCTTCATCCGCGGGCTCACCGACGGCACGGTCGGCGAGGGGCAGGCGGCGGCCTTCGCCATGGCGGTGTTCTTCCGCGGCCTGTCGCTGCCGGAGCGGGTGGCGCTGACGCGGGCGATGGCCGAGTCGGGCCGGGTCCTCGCGTGGGACCTGCCCGGGCCCGTCCTCGACAAGCACTCCACCGGCGGCATCGGCGACGCGGTGAGCCTGCCGCTCGCCCCGATGGTCGCGGCCTGCGGCGGCTACGTGCCGATGATCTCGGGCCGCGGCCTCGGCCATACCGGCGGGACGCTGGACAAGCTCGGCAGCATCCCGGGCTACGACGCGACGCCGGGGCTCGACGCGTTCCGGCGGGTCGTCGGCAGGGTCGGCTGCGCCATCATCGGGCAGACCGCCGAGCTCGCGCCCGCGGACCGGCGCCTCTACGCGATCCGCGACGTCACCGGCACGGTCGAGTCCCGCGACCTGATCACCGCCTCGATCCTGTCGAAGAAGCTCGCTGCCGGGCTCGACGGGCTGGTGATGGACGTCAAGCAGGGCTCCGGCGCCTTCATGGCGACGCTGCCCGAGGCGCGCGCCTTGGCCGAGAGCATCGTCACGGTGGCGGAGGGGGCCGGCCTGCGCACCGCCGCGCTGATCACCGACATGGACGCGCCCCTCGCCAGCGCGGCCGGCAACGCCGTCGAGGTCGCCTACGCGATCGACTACCTGACGGGCGCGCGCCGCGAGCCGCGCTTCCACGCGGTCACGGTGGCGCTGGGCGCGGAGATGCTGGTCGCCGGCGGCCTGGCGCCGGACCGCGACGGCGCCGCGGAGCGGCTGGAGGCGGCCCTCGCGTCCGGCCGCGCGGCCGAGGGCTTCGCCCGCATGGTCGCGGCCCTGGGCGGGCCGGGCGACCTGCTGGAGAGACCGGAGGCGCATCTGCCGGCGGCCCCCGTGCGCCGGGCGGTCCGTCAGGACGGGACCGTCGCGGGCATCGCCACGCGGGCGCTGGGGCTGGCCGTGATCGGGCTCGGCGGCGGCCGCACGCGGCCGGAGGATCCCGTCGACCCGCGGGTCGGATTCACGGATCTCGCCGGTCCCGGATCGTCCGGCGGCCTGCTCGGGATCGTCCACGCGGCCGACGAGGCCGCCGCGGACCGGGCCGAGGCCGCGCTGCGGGCGGCCTACCGGATGGGCGAGGCGCCGCCGGAGCGGCCCCCCGTCCTCGAGCGGGTGGGCGCCGGCGCGCGGCCGCGCCCGGCCCTCTCGGAGCCGTGACCGAGCGCGGCCGGCGCGGAGCCCTTACCAGCGGCCGTGGCCGTGGCGATGGCCCCAGCCCCCGTGATGGTGGTGACGCGGGCCGAAGCCGCGGTGTCCCCAGCCGTAATGGTGGCCCCGGCCCCAGCCGCCGTGATGGTGATGGCGCGGGCCGTAGCCGTGATGGCCGAAGCCGCCGTGGCGGTGCCCGTAGCCGTAGCCGTACTGGACGGTCTGGACGTCGCCGGCTTCCGCCCGCAGGCCGGCATCGCGGCCGAGGGGCGCGGCCATCGCCGGGGCCGCGAAGGCGAGCCCTCCGAGGGCCAGGGCGGCGGCCAAGCGGGTCCGTGCGGTCTTGGTGAACATCGGCGTTCTCCTGATCCACGCCGGTCGCCCTGTGGCGTCCGGCCGTGTCCCAGGTCTGCGCCCTTCCAGTTGACGCAAACGTGACCTGTTCGCTCAGGCCGTGTTCAGATCAGGGGCGGCGGTAGACCCAGACCCGCGCCGGCGGCAGGTTCAGCCAGACCCGGTTGGAGCGGTCGGCGGTGTAGCTGCCGGCCTCGCAGCGGGCCGGGATCGGCGGCACGACCGCGTAGGTGAACTGCACGAACGGCGCGCCGGGCCGCATCAGGTCGTGGGCGGTGTTGAGCAGGTCGAGCCTCTGCTCCAGCGGCTTGGTGAACAGCGGCAGGCTCGAGATCGTCGCGGCGGCCGGCTGCGTCAGCACGTCCTGCAGGCTCGCGCGCATGTTGTAGGCGTCGCCCTGGATGACCCGGACGCCCGGGAAGCGGTGGGTCAGGAGCCGGCAGAAATCGGGGTTGAACTCCACGAGGATCAGCCGCTCGGGCGCGACGCCGCGCCGGATCAGCGCCTCGGTCACCGGCCCGGTGCCGGGGCCCAGCTCGACCACCGGCCCCTCGAGGCGCGGGTCGACGTAGGCGGCCATGGTCCGCGCGAGCATCTTGCCCGAGGGCGTCACGGCCCCCGTGACCAGCGGGCGCTCGAACCAGGACCGCAGGAACCGGGCCTCGTCCTCGAGGGGGTCGCGCCGCGGCCCGGATATCGCGCTCCTGCCCGCAGGAGCCTTCGCGTTGGGACGGCGGAGCGGCGGCAAGTCCTGGATTCCTTGATGCCGGATGAGAATGAATGGCTAGAGACGGCGCTGTCTTACAGTCAAGCCGGCGCCGCGCCTAGGGGATGCGTGCCACGCGGGCCGCTTGCATAACGGGCCGTCCCGGGTTTCGGATCCGGCCTCACGGCCGGACCGCGCCCCCGAAGAAGTCCCGGACCTTCGAGAAGAAGCCCGCGGATTCGGGATGGTTCTCCGGGGAGGCCGACTGGTCGAACTCCTGGAGCAGCTCGCGCTGCCGCTTGGTCAGGTTCTGCGGGGTCTCGACGAAGACCTGGATGTAGAGGTCGCCGACCTCCCGCGAGCGCAGCACCGGCATGCCCTTGCCCTTGATGCGGAACTGCTTGGCGGTCTGCGTCCCCGCGGGGATGCGCACCTGCGTCTGCGAGCCGTCGATCACCGGCACGGTGATCTCGCCCGAGAGCGCGGCCGTCACCATCGAGATCGGCACCCGGCAGAACAGGTCGGCGCCGTCGCGCTGGAAGAACTCGTGCTGCTTGATCGACAGGAAGACGTAGAGGTCGCCCGCCGGGCCGCCGCGCAGGCCGCTCTCGCCCTCGCCGGCGAGCCGGATCCGCAAGCCGTCATCGACGCCCGCCGGCACGTTGATCGAGAGGGTGCGCTCGCGGTTGACCCGGCCGGCGCCCTGGCAGGCGGCGCAGGGATCGTCGACGATCTCGCCGCGGCCGTGGCAGTTCGGGCAGGTCCGCTCGATGGCGAAGAAGCCCTGCGCCGCCCGGACCCGTCCGTAGCCCGCGCAGGTCGGGCAGGTCCGCGGCTTCGAGCCGGGCTTCGCGCCGGAGCCGTCGCAGACCTCGCAGGTGATCGAGGTCGGGATCTTGATGGTCTCGGCCTTGCCGGTGAAGGCCTCCTCGAGGGTGATCTCCAGGTTGTAGCGCAGGTCGGCCCCGCGCTCGCGGCCCGGCGTGCCGCCGCGGCCCCGCGCGGCGCCGCCGCGGCCGTCGCCGAAGAAGTTGTCGAAGATGTCCGACATGAAGTCGCCGAACTCGTTGCCGAATCCGGGGCCGCCGCCGCCCTGGCTGAAGGCCGCGTGGCCGAACCGGTCGTAGGCGGCGCGCTTCTGGCCGTCCGAGAGGCACTGATAGGCCTCGTTGATTTCCTTGAACTTGATCTCGGCATCCTTGTCGCCGGGATTCCGGTCGGGATGATAGGTCATCGCGAGCTTGCGAAAGGCGACCTTCATCTCGCCTTCCGTGGCGGTCTTGGTGACCCCCAGGATCTCGTAATAGTCCCGCTTCGACATCCCGCCCTCAGGTGCCTTCCCGTCCCGTCCCGTCACCCGGGCCGCGACGCTTCTACCACCGCGCCGCCGTTCCGGGTGGCTGCCGACGAGCCCGGAAGCCGGAAGCGCCGACGACGCAGATCCACGATCTGCCGGCGGGTCCGGATTCCGGGTCCCGCAGGCCCGGCATGACGGAGCTTCTGAATACGCTTCTCACGCAAAGGCGGGGCCGGATCGCTCCGGCCCCGCGCGGTCGTATCAGATCCGCGCCTCAGGCGCGCTTCTTCTGGTCCTTCTCGTCGACCTCCTGGAAGTCGGCGTCGATGACGTCGTCCTTCTTCTCGGAAGCCGCCGCCTCGGCACCCGCATCCGGGCCGGCCGCCTGGTTGGCGGCGTACATGGCCTCGCCGAGCTTCATCGAGGCCTGCATCAGGTCCGTGGTCCGGGCCTTGATGGTCTCGACGTCGTCGCCCTCGAGCGCGGTCTTGAGCGCGGTCATCGCGGTCTCGATCGCGCCCTTGTCGGCGGCCGGGACCTTGTCGCCGTACTCGGTCACCGACTTCTCGGTGGCGTGGATCAGGCTCTCGCCCTGGTTCTTCACCTCGACGAGCTCGCGCCGCTTCTTGTCGGCCTCGGCGTTCGCCTCGGCGTCCTTCACCATCCGGTCGATGTCGGCGTCCGAGAGGCCGCCCGAGGCCTGGATGCGGATCTGGTGCTCCTTGTTGGTCGCCTTGTCCTTGGCCGTCACGTTGACGATGCCGTTGGCGTCGATGTCGAAGGTCACCTCGATCTGCGGCATGCCGCGGGGCGCCGGCGGGATGCCGACGAGGTCGAACTGGCCGAGCAGCTTGTTGTCGGCCGCCATCTCGCGCTCGCCCTGGAAGACCCGGATCGTGACCGCGTTCTGGTTGTCCTCCGCGGTCGAGAAGGTCTGGGACTTCTTGGTCGGGATCGTGGTGTTGCGGTCGATGAGCCGGGTGAACACGCCGCCCAGCGTCTCGATGCCGAGCGACAGCGGGGTCACGTCGAGGAGCAGGACGTCCTTGACGTCGCCCTGGAGCACGCCGGCCTGCACGGCGGCGCCGATGGCCACGACCTCGTCGGGGTTCACGCCCTTGTGGGGCTCCTTGCCGAAGAACGACTTCACCACCTCCTGGATCTTCGGCATGCGGATCATGCCGCCGACCAGCACCACCTCGTCGATCTCGGAGGCCGAGACGCCGGCATCCTTGAGCGCCTTGCGGCAGGGCTCGATCGTGCGCTGCACCAGATCGTCGACGAGCGACTCGAACTTCGCGCGGCTGAGCTTCAGCGCGAGGTGCTTCGGGCCGGTGTTGTCGGCGGTGATGTAGGGCAGGTTGATCTCGGTCTGGGTGGCCGAGGACAGCTCGATCTTGGCCTTCTCGGCGGCCTCCTTGAGGCGCTGGAGGGCGAGCTTGTCCTTGGTCAGGTCGATGCCCTGCTCCTTCTTGAACTCCGCCGTCAGGTACTCGACGATGCGGTTGTCGAAGTCCTCGCCGCCCAGGAAGGTGTCGCCGTTCGTCGACTTCACCTCGAACACGCCGTCGCCGATCTCCAGGATCGAGACGTCGAAGGTGCCGCCGCCGAGATCGTAGACCGCGATCGTGCCGGACTTCTTCTTGTCGAGGCCGTAGGCCAGCGCCGCCGCGGTCGGCTCGTTGATGATGCGCAGCACCTCGAGGCCCGCGATCTTGCCGGCGTCCTTGGTGGCCTGACGCTGGGCGTCGTTGAAGTAGGCCGGGACCGTGATGACCGCCTGCGTGACCGGCTGGCCGAGATGCGACTCGGCGGTCTCCTTCATCTTCTGCAGGGTGAAGGCGGAGATCTGCGAGGGCGAGTACTTCTTGCCGTCCGCCTCGACCCAGGCGTCGCCGTTGTCGCCGCGGGCGATCTTGTAGGGCACGAGGCCCTTGTCCTTCTGGGTCATCGGGTCGTCGTAGGTCCGGCCGATGAGCCGCTTGATGGCGAAGAACGTGCGCTCGGGGTTCGTGACCGCCTGGCGCTTGGCCGGCTGGCCGACGAGCCGCTCGCCGTCGTCCGTGAAGGCGACGATGGACGGCGTGGTGCGCGCGCCTTCCGAATTCTCGATGACCTTGGGCTGCGTGCCTTCCATCACGGCCACGCAGGAATTGGTGGTGCCCAGATCGATGCCGATAACTTTACCCATGGTGGGATCCCTCTTTGTGTCGCGTTCAAGCAGACCGCCGAGCCCCGAAGCAGCTCGGCCCATGGCGGTGTCGGGGGTGATGTGAGTATGGGACCCGGGCCGGATCAAGGGCCGTGAACGGCTGAAACCCAGCGCGCAATCCCGCGTCGAGGGCGATATAAGAAGCCCGTTCCGGGCCCGCAAGGCGAAGCCTGCGCGGCGGGATCGGGCACGCAGATCCGCGCCATCCCCTTGTCATTCCGGCAGGATCTCGCCGTACGACCGGCCTCGCCCCGGTGGCGTGGCTGCATTTTGTTGCTTCGCTGCCACGTCGGCGCCATCGACGGCGTGTTAACGTTTCGACAAGGGGTTGCGCGTGGCCCCGCCACTTCGTGTCCCCGTCGTAGAGTCCGATGCGCCCGACCCGCAGCCTCCTGCTCCCGATCCTGGCGGTCGCCGTCGCGGCGCCCGGGATGCTCGCCGCGCCCCCCGCGCGGGCCCAGAACTTCTTCGAGCGCCTGTTCGGCATCAAGCCGGAGCGGCCGCCTGTGCCGCCGCGCGGCCTGCCGGAGCCGGCGCCCGCGCCCGGGGCACCGGGCGAGCCGGGCCCGCCCGCGGCGGCCCCCGAGGCGCCCCGGCCGGCCCCCGCGCCGGCCCGCCCGGTCGTGCTGAAGACGCCCTCCGAGGACGGCGTGATCGGCCAGGAGCTGCAGCTCAACGGCCTGTCCGGCTCGCTGAAGCTCGAGCGCTCCGGCACGGCCGTCACGGCGCGGATCAAGCTGCCCGGCACCAAGATCTCGCAGCCGGCGGAGTCGTGCACGGTGCCGCTCGCGGGCGGTAATCCGGTGACGCTCACCGCCGAGGGCAAGCCCGAGGGCGTGCCGCGCTTCGAGGCCGCCGGGGCCGAGTGCCCGCTGCGCTTCGACGTGACCGACGGCGGCGTCCTGGTCTCGAGCCTGGGCTCGGGCCCGGTCTGCACCTTCTCGGCGGCGGATTGCGCGACCACGCCGGTCGGCCTCTGGGGGCCGGGCGCCGCCACCCTGATCCCGCGGGCCGGCGAGTTCGACACCGCCCGCGGCGTGGCCGACAAGGCCGTCCGGGACAATTACAAGCTGATGACCCAGCGGGCCCGGCGCGAGGATGTCCGGCCGATCGTCAGCGAGCAGGCGGCGTTCTCGTCGGACCGGGAGCAGCTCTGCCGCACCTACGCGCGCGAGGGCACGCACGGGTTCTGCCATCTGCGGGTGACGGAGAACCGCGCCCTGGCCCTGGCCACCCGGCTCGGCGCCAACACGGCGACGCCCACCGCCTCCGTGGCGCCCCGCCGGCCGCGGCCCAAGCCCGCGGTCGAGGGCATGAACCCGGACGCGGTCGGCGGCGGCGACGCCGTTCCGGAGTAGACCGCCCGGTAACGGCCAGCGGCCCGGCGCAACCGACTTCGCTCCGCTCGCGAAGACGCCGTGCCGCCCTGGCGAGCGCGCCCGGCTCAGGCCCGGCCGGCGGTCATCGACAGCATCGCCGGGTCGATGCCGTTCGCCCGCAGGGCGAGGTCGTACTTGGCGTCGAGGTCGGCGTTGAAGATCAGGGCCGGGTCGGCCGGGCAGTTGAGCCAGCCGTTGGCCATGATCTCGCTCTCCAGCTGCCCCGCCTGCCAGCCGGCGTAGCCGAGCGCCAGCACGGCGCTGGCCGGGCCCTCGCCGCTGGCGATGGCGCGGAGGATCTCCACGGTCGCGGTCAGGCAGATGCCGTCGTCGATGATCAGCGTCGACTGCTGGATGTGGAAATCGTCGCTGTGGAGCACGAAGCCGCGCCGTCCCTCGACCGGGCCGCCCATCAGGACCGGCATGTGGCCGACCCGCTCGCGCAGGCGGATCGCGTCCGCCTCGGGCGCCACGTCGAGCTGGACCAGGAGGTCCGGCATGCTGATGTCGGTCGCCGCCTTGTTGACGATGATGCCCATGGCCCCGTCGGCGGAATGGGCGCAGACGTAGATCACCGAGCGGGCGAAGCGCTCGTCGGCCATGCCGGGCATGGCCACGAGGAACTGCCCGTCGAGGAAGTGGGGGCCCGACAGCTCCGTGCGGAGCGGCGCCGCCTTCCCGGCCTGGGACGACGCTGCCGACATGGGATCGGGCCTGCGGTGCGGAGGGTGCGCCATGCGTCCATGCTACGCCGCGCCCCTCCGTTGTCCAGCGGGCAAAAGGGACGCAGCAAGCCTCCCCCAAGCTTGTGCGGGTCTCATGCGCGCCGCGGAATGTCCCGGCCGGCGCGCGAGGGCGATCGCTCCGGCCACGTTCGAGACCGAGACCATCATGGCTCGCTCCGCCTCTCCGACCGCGTTCGACATCGAGGAGCAGCGCGCCCGGATCGAGCGCGCGCACGAGGAGACGCGGAAGTTCGTCGCCGAGCAGCACAAGCTGATCGCCGAGCAGTCGAAACTGGCCGCGGAGCAGACCAAGCTGGCGGCCGAGCAGTTCAAGATGACGGCCGAGGCTTCGAAGACGGCCGTCGAGCAGACCAAGCTCGCGGCCGAGGCCGCCAAGATCGGCCGGGACCGGAGTCTCGCGCCCTGGCAGGTGGCGCTGTCCGGCATGACGGCCGGGGCCGCGCTGTTCGGCGCCGGGGCGGCCTTCGTCAAGCTTCTCGGACCGTGAGCCGCAGGCCGCTCCCGATCCTCGACAGGCACCCCCTGCCACGCTAGGTCAGGCGCGCTGCTCACGCGTGCCTTTCCAGCGCGCGACAACGAGGGACCCGCGATGATCCAGGTCGGCGACCACCTGCCCCAGGCCACCTTCCGGGTGATCGGCCCCGAGGGCCCGATCGCGCGCACCACCGACGACGTGTTCAAGGGCCGGCGCGTGGTCCTGATCGGCGTGCCGGGCGCGTTCACCCCCAGCTGCCACCGCAACCACCTGCCGGGCTTCGTCACCCACCGGGACGAGATCCTCGGGCGGGGCATCGACGCCATCGCGGTGACGAGCGTCAACGACGTCTTCGTGCTCGACGCGTGGTCGAAGGCGAGCGGTGCCGAGGGCCTGGAGTTCCTCGCCGACGGCAACGCCGATTTCGCCAAGGCCCTCGGCCTGGAGATGGACGGCACGGGCTTCGGCCTCGGGATGCGCTCGAAGCGCTACTCGATGCTGGTCGAGGACGGCGTCGTCCGGATCCTCAACGTCGAGGAGACGCCCTCGAAGGCGGAGGCCTCGGGCGCCGAGGCCCTGCTGAAAGTCCTCTGAGCGCGCCGCGCGCCGCAGGTCGGCCCTCTTAAGGCCACGTTCCGTCCGCTTGTGTCGCCGGGCTTTGCCCGGAGACCGGCCCGAGGACCGCATGGCCTTCCTGAACGACCTGCCCATCGCCGAGCTGATCGCGAATTACGGATACATCGCGATCTTCGTGATCATCACCCTCGAGAGCGCCGGCGTGCCGTGCCCGGGCGAGACGGTGCTGATCTCGGCCGCCGTCTACGCCGGCAGCACCGGCAACCTGAACATCGGCTTGGTCATCGCCGCGGCCGCGGGGGCGGCGATCCTGGGCGACAATGTCGGCTACTGGGCCGGGCGGCGCTGGGGCATGCCGCTGCTGCTGCGCTACGGCCACCTCATCGCCCTGGATCACGGGCGGCTCAAGCTGGGCCAGTACCTGTTCCGCCAGCACGGCGGGAAGATCGTGTTCTTCGGCCGCTTCACCGCGATGCTGCGCGCCTACGCGGCCCTGCTCGCCGGGGTGAACCGGCTGGATGCCCGCCGCTTCTTCGCCTTCAACGCCCTCGGCGGCATCGTCTGGGCCGGCAGCATGGGCATCGGCTCGTACTATTGCGGCCGCCAGATCGAGCACATCGTCGGCCCGGTGGGCCTGACCCTGCTGGCCCTGGTGGTGTTCGGCGGCCTGGCCCTGTGGCTGTTCGTGCGCCGCCACGAGGCGCGCCTGCTCAGCGAGGCGGAGATCGCCATCCCCGGCCCGCTCGCCTGACGGGCATCACGTCTCCGCGAGGTCGAAGCCCTCGAGGGCGTCGTGGTGCAGGAGGAGGACGCCGGTGGCCGTGGCCAGCCGGCGCGCCGCCGGCGTGAAGCCGGCGTTCGACACCACGGCGGCCCGGTCCCCGTCCCAGTAGCGCAGGGCCGCGGCGGCTTCCTGCACGGCGGCGTTGCCCACGGGCTTGCTCAGCCGCTTGCACTGCACGACGAGGCGCAAACCGTCCCGCACCGCCACGATGTCGGCGCCCTGGTCGCCGCTCGCCGGCGTCCGGTGCGCGCGCCAGCCGGCCCGGACCAGGCGCGCGGCGCAGTAGCGCTCGTAGTCGAGCCCGTCCCCGGGCGCCTCGTCCTCCTCCGGAAGCGCGACGGCGGCCGCCTCGGCCTCGATGATCGCCAGCATCCGCGCGTGCTCGGCCTCGGCGAGGTCGGCGAAGCGGGGACCGAGCTGCGGCAGGACGGTCCGCTCGAGGAAGTAATCGCGCTCGCGCAGCCAGCCGTCCTCGATCCAGTTGCCGTAGGGGTCGCTGTAGCTCTCCTGACGCCGCCGCAGCGCCAGCGTCTCGGCATGGGCGCGGGCGATCCGGCGCACCCGGGCCCGGAACCGGCGCGGGCGCCCGAGATGGCGGAGCAGGACGAGCGCGAGGGCGAGGCCCGTCGCGGCGAGCGCCGGCCGGCCGTACCAGAGCCCGAACGGCAGGCCGATCACGGCCGTCCAGAACAGGCGGGCGACGAGGCTGGGCTTGCCGGGCATCGGGTCTCTGGGGCGCTGACGGGCCCCGGACCCTCGCAAGCGCGGCTTGCCCGATACCTAACCGGGCTCCGAAAGCTGTGGACGCGGGCGCGGCTGACAGCGCCGCGCCGTCAGCCCTTCCGGCGCTGGTGGCCGAGACCCATGCTCTTGGCGAGACTGGACCGCGCCGCGGCGTAGTTCGGCGCCACCATCGGGTAGTCGGGCGGGAGGCCCCATTTCGCCCGGTACTCCTCCGGCGTCAGGTTGTAGTGCGTCCGCAGGTGGCGCTTCAGCGACTTGAACTTCTTGCCGTCCTCCAGGCAGACGATGAAGTCGGGCTGGACCGAGCGCCGGACCGACACGGCCGGCCGCAGCTCCTCCGCCGGCGGCGCGGACGGCTCGCCGAGCCCGTGCAGCGTCGCGTGGATGGCCGCGATCAGCCCGGGCAGTTCCGGCGCGGGGACCGGATTGTTGCTCACGAAGGCCGACACGATGTCGACGGACAGCGCGAGATAGTCCGGTTGCCCTTCACCCGTGGCGTCCATCCCGTAACCTCCACTCGATCCCAGCCGGCCACCGACCACCGGCGCCGGCCGGAATCTGTCTCTGCTCGACCCGATACAGGGTAGTTAAGGGGCAGTTACTATGGTGGTGCGAATTTAATAGCAAGACCAATCGACACACACCCACAAGTGCCGTCTTAGAGTGGATAAATGGCGCTCGATATTGGACAAAAGGGCGGTCTGGAGGGCGCGCGCGGCGACCACGCGATTTCCGGCCGGCCCGTGCCGGCCGGGCGTTGCAGGCGCGCCGGATCGCGCCATCTGGGAGGGCGGCGGGCGCCCGGGCGCCCGCCCGTTCGGACGTGAGCGAGGGGGCCAGATGCGTGCCGCCAGGAACGGCTTGCGGGACCGCGTCCCGTGACGATGTCGTGAGCCGCCGGTCGTGAGCACCTACCGGTTCGACAAGCTGCTGGCGCCCCGCTCGATCGCGCTGGTCGGCGCGGTGGCGCGCGCGGGCTCGCTCGGGCGCAGCGTGCTGGACAGCCTGCGCGCCGCGGGCTTTCCCGGCGCGATCATGCCGGTCCAGCCCGATCACGCGGCCGTCGAGGGACTCCCCTGCGTGCCGCGGGTCGCGGACCTGCCCGCCGCCCCCGACCTCGTCCTGATCGCGGTGCCGCCCCCGAGCGTGCCCGAGGTCGTCGCGCAGGCCGCCGCGATCGGCGCCGGGGCGGCCGTGATCCTCACGGCGCGGCTCGGCTCCGGGCCGGAGGATCCGGGTCCGGTCGCCCACCGGATCGCCCGCGCGCACGGCCTGCGCCTGCTCGGGCCCGACAGCGCCGGCCTCGCGGTCCCGGGGGCCAAGCTCAACGCCAGCCTGTTCGCCCACGCCCCCGAGGCCGGCGACCTCGCCCTCGTCTCGCAATCCGGCACGGTCGCCGCCGCCATCGTCGCCTGGGGCGCCCGCCACGGCACGGGCTTCTCGGCCGTGCTGTCGCTGGGCAGCGTGCTCGACATCGGCGTGGCCGACTGCCTCGACCACTTCGCCGCCGATTACCGCACGCGCGCGATCCTGCTCTGCCTCGACCGGGTCGCGGATGCCCGCAGGTTCATGTCGGCCGCCCGCGCCGCCGCCCGGGCCAAGCCCGTCGTGGTCCTGCGGGCCGGCCGGCACCGCCCCGACACCCGCGCCGCCGTCACCCATACCGGCGCCCTGGCCCGGCCGGACGCGGTCTACGCCGCGGCCTTCCGGCGGGCCGGCCTGCTGGCGGTGCCGGATCTCGACGCGATGTTCTCGGCCGTGGAGACCCTGGGGCGCCAGCGTCCGTTCCCCGGTCACCGGCTGGCGATCGTGTCGAACGGCCGCGGCATCGGCCTCCTCGCCGCGGATCGGCTGATCGAGCGGGCCGGGACCCTGGCGGCGCCCGCCGAGGCAGAGGGCCGCGCGCCGGGCAATCCCCTCGATCTCGGCATCGACGCCGCCGGCCCGGCCTTCGCCGCCGCGCTGACGCCGCTGCTGACGGATCGGACGAGCGACGCCGTGCTGGCGATCCACGTGCCGACGATCCGCTCGGAGGCCGGCGCGGTCGCCGAGGCCGTCGCCGCGACCGTCAGGGCCGCCCGCGCCGGCCAGACCCGCAAGAAGCCGGTCTTCGCGGTCACGCTGGGCGACGCGGAGGCGGCCCGCGAGACCTTCGCGCAGGCCGGGATCCCGCATTTCACCACCGATTCCGAGGCGATCGAGGGCTTCCTGCACCTCGTGCGCTACCGCGAGGCGCAGGACGACCTGATGCGCACGCCGGACTCCCTGCCGCGGGACTTCTCGCCCGACACGGCGCGGGCGCGCTCGATCGTCGCCGCCGCCCTGCGCCAGGGCGCCGCGTGGCTCGATCCGGTGGCGGTGAACGGCCTCCTGCAGGCCTACGGGATCCCGACCGTCCCGATCACGCTCGCCCCCGACACGGACGCGGCCGCGGCGGCCGCGTGGCCGATCATCGCGGCGGGCGGGACGGTGGCGCTGAAGGTCGTCTCGCCGGACATCGTGCACAAATCCGACATCGGCGGCGTCCACCTCGACCTGACCAGCGAGGCCGACGTCGCGGAGGCCGCCCGCAGCATCCTGGCCCGCGCCCGCCGCGAGCGGCCCGACGCCCGCGTCACCGGCTTCGCCGTCCAGCCGATGGTCCGCCGCGGCCAGCGCCGGGAGCTGATCGCCGGCCTCGCCGAGGACGCAGTGTTCGGCCCTGTGGTCGTGTTCGGCCGGGGCGGCACCGCCGTGGAGGTGATCGACGACCGCGCCCTCGGCCTGCCGCCGCTCGACCTGACCCTGGCGCGCGACCTCATCGCCCGCACCCGGGTCGCGCGGCGCCTGGAGGCCTACCGCGACGTGCCGGCGGCCGATCTCGGGGCGATCGCGCTGACGCTGGTGAAGCTGTCCCAGCTCGCCGCCGACCTGCCGCAGGTGCGCGAGCTCGACATCAATCCGCTCCTGGCCGACGAGACCGGCGTGCTGGCCCTCGACGCCCGGGTCCGGATCGGGCGCGCGGAGCGCGGCGCCCTCGGCCGCGGCCACCCGCGCTTCGCGATCCGGCCCTATCCGGCCGAGTGGATCCGCACGCTGAACCTCAAGGACCGGACCGTGCGGGTGCGGCCCGTGCGACCGGAGGACGAGGGGCTGTTCCTGGCCTTCTTCAAGGGTCTCGACCCGGAGGATCTCCGGCTGCGGTTCTTCGGGCCGGTGCGCGCGTTCAGCCACGATTTCCTGGCCCGCCTGACGCAGCTCGACTACGCCCGCGCCATCGCGTTCGTGGCCACGGAGATCGGGCCGGCGGGCGGCGAGCGCATGCTCGGCGCGGTCCGGCTCCACGCCGACGCCAACCACGAGAGCGGCGAGTACGCGATCGCGGTCGGCCGCGACGCCCGGGGGACGGGCCTCGCCTTCGCGCTGATGCGCCTGATGATCGACTGGGCCCGGTCCGAGGGGATCGGGCGGGTCGAGGGCACGGTCCTGGCCGAGAACCGGCCGATGCTGGCGGTCTGCCGCCGCCTCGGCTTCGCGCAGGCGCGCGATCCGGACGATCCGGGCCTCGTGAAGGTGCACCTCGACCTCGCCGCCGGCTAGCGGCGGTTCGAACCTGCCAGGCCCGGCACCGGCCGCGCCGGTGCCGGACGGTGCGGCTCAGTGGCCGCTGTCGGTCGCGTCGCGGGTGGTCTCGTAGAGGAACCACGTCCGCTCCTCGGACTGGTCGATCCACTCCTCGAGCTGCGAGGTGGTGGCGACGTCGCCGGCCTCGTCGGTGACGCCGTGGAGCGTCCGCATGTTGGCGGTGAGGGCCTTGTTGTCGTCGCGCAGCTCCTTGAGCATGTCGAGGGGCGAGACGTACGCGGCGTCGTTGTCGGCCACGCGGGTGAGGCTCCTGGCCTGGCCGAGCGAGCGCAGCACCGTGCCGCCGATCTTGCGGGCGCGCTCGTTCACCGCGTCGATGATCCCGAAGATCTGGGCCGACTGCTCGTCCAGCAGGAGGTGGTAGTCGCGGAAATGGGGTCCGCTCATGTGCCAGTGGAAGTTCTTGGTCTTGATATAGAGCGCGAACAGGTCCGAGCTCAGGATCGTCAGGCCCTCGGCGATCGTCCGGACGTCGCTCGGATCGAGGTCGGTCGGGGTGTTCAGGCGCGCGCTCTCGATGCGGCTGCTCGGCTTGGCCTTGGCCATGGTCGTCTCCGTGCGTTTCGGTGGCTCGGCGCGTCGCTCCGTCTCTCCGGGGAGGGGCAGGGCGCCTTCAGCGAGCCAATGACCGGTCCGCCGGGATGTTCCGGCGTGCCGAGAATCGCATGGCTGGGTTGGCTTTAGCGGATAGGTTCGACGGATTCCAAACTGCGGCGCTCGGTGGCGGCCCGCGCCGGCGCCGGCTTCGCCGGCGCGGGCCTGACGGGCGCGGGCCTGGCCGCGACGGCCCGGGCGGGATCCGGCTTCGCGTCGTGGGCGGCCCCGGACCGGGGCGCGGCGGGCGCGGCGGTGGCCGGCTTCGCGGCACCCGCCTCCGCGCCCGTCGCGGGCGGGATCGCGCCGGTGGCGGCGGGCTCGGCGGCCGGCGTGTCGAGGTTGTAGATGTCGTCGCGGAAATGCGCCTTCCCGTCCGGCGTGGCGAAGCCGGTGAGGTACACGAAGGTGACCGGGATCGGCTTGGTGAGCTTGATGTCGCGGCGCTCGCCGTCGGCGATGCCGGTCTCGATCTCGATCGGGCCCCAGCTCGTGCCCGGCCCGTTGGGGCCGTCGGTGCCCTGCAGCAGCCAGCCGACGAGCTCCTTCACCTGCCCGACCCGGACGCAGCCGTGGCTGTGGAAGCGCACGCTCGCGGCGAAGAGCGACTTCGCCGGGGTATCGTGCATGTAGACGGCAAAGCGGTTCGGCATGTCGATCCGCACCTGGCCCAGCGAATTGTCGAAGCCGGAATCCTGGCGCAGCGTGTAGTTGACGGCCTTCTCGCCGGCCCAGTCGATCCGGGTCGGGTCGACCTCGCCGGCCGGGCCGAGGATCCGGATGTGGTTCTTGGCGAGATAGCCCGGGTTCTTCCGCATCTGCGGGATGATCTCGTTCTTCACCACCGAGGCCGGGACGGTCCAGGTCGGGTTGAAGTTGATGTCGGTGATCCGCGTCTCCACCGGCGGTGTCGCCTTGTCGGGCGAGCCGACCACCGCGACGTAGCGGCGCGCGACGGCGCCGTTCTCCACCGCCTCCACGGCGGCGGACGGGATGTTGACCACCACGTAGCGCTCGCCGAAGGGGAATTTCGAGCCCATCAGCCGGGCCGCGGAGGCGGCGAGCTGCCGCTGGCGCACCGTGGCCGGCACGTTGAGCGCGTTGATGGTGAGCCGGCCAAGTATCCCGCTGTCGGGCAGGCCGTGACGGGCCTGGAACGCCGCGATCGCCGCCACCAGGGGCGGGTCGAGGCGGTCGTTCGGCGGCGCGTCCGCCGGCAGGTCGCCGGTGAGGGTCAGGTGGTGGCGCAGGGCGGGAATCGCCGGGTGGCGCTCGCCGGGCTTGAGGCGCGCGAGATCCTCGGGCAGCCGCTCCCAGCCGCCGGCCTCCGCGAAGGCCGCGTAGCGCTCGGCCGCCCGGAGCGTGTCGAGGAAGGTCCGCGGGGTCAGCGTCGGGTTCGGGTCGGCGGAGACCTTGGCGTAGACCAGCGGCGCCGGCTCGCGGGATCGCTTCGCCGCGTCCTGAGGCTTGGCGGGCTGGGACTTGGTCTCGGACGGTCTGGCGTCCGACGCCTTGCTGTCCTGGGCCTTCGCGTCCTGGACCTTCACGTCCTGGGCCTTCGCGTCCTGGGGCGGGACGGGCTCCGGCGCGGCCTCGGTCGCCCGGGTCTCGGGCGGCTTGGTGTCGGCCCGCTTGGTGTCGGCCCGCTTGGCCTCCGCCGGCTTGCCGGCCGCGCCCTTCACCTCGGCCTTCGCCTCCGGTGCCCGGGGCTCCTGGCCCTTCGCGGCCTCGCCCGCGGCGGCGGGCGGCGCCGCGACCGGCACGGCGAGCGGCGGCACCGGCGCGGGCCCCCCCTGCGCGGCGCCGGCCCCCTGCGCCGGGGCGGCGCCCGGCGCTCCGAGCAGGGCCAGCAGGGACAGGCCCGCGCCCAGCGCGGCGCGGGGGCGGGCGTGACGGCGGGGCTGGACCGGGACCATACGCAACACTCCCGACGCGCTCAGGCGGCGCGACCGGGCCGGATGATGGGCCGGCGTGGTTACCAATCTCCTCCGACCCCGAGTGCGGGCAGGATCGGGATTCACGATGCCGCAATTGATTCATCCGCGTGTGACGTCGCGGATGTCGGTCGGCGTGAACGTCGCGCTCATACATTCATGCGTTGCTGGCCCCGGCGCCCGCGATGACGGAGTAGGACACCTTCGTCGAAGCGTTCCGTCGGACACCGCAGGGCCGGGCCGCCACGGCTGCCCAGGTCCGGACAGAAGGTCGGTCCCCAGCATGCCGGATTCCGGAGACCCGATCCCGAAGACGATGCCCTACCTGCCGCAGCTCGACGGGGTGCGGGCGCTCGCCATCCTGATCGTGTTCGCGGCCCATTGCGGCTACGGCCACGTGGTGCCGGGCGGCTTCGGCGTGACCGTCTTCTTCTTTCTCAGCGGTTACCTGATCACCACGCTCCTGCGGATCGAGCGGGCGCGGACCGGAACGGTGTCGCTTCCGGCCTTCTACCTCCGGCGGAGCCTGCGCATCCTGCCGCCCATGTACCTGACCCTGCTCGCCTCCGGCGCGCTGTACGCGGCCGGGTGGCTCGACTGGATGCCGGTCGCGCCGGCGGCGATCCTCGGGCAGGCGACCTTCCTGACGAACTATCCCGGCCTGTTCGGCACCGAGGCGGTGCTGCCGGTGCCGCTCTGGAGCCTCGCCATCGAGGAGCACTTCTACCTCGTCTTCCCGCTGGTCTTCCTGCTCTGGCTCGGGCGCCTGCGGCCGCGCCGCGCGGCCCTGGCCTGCCTGGGGCTCTGCGCGGCCGTCCTGGCGATCCGGTGCGTCAACGTCTGGCGGCTGCCGGATTACAGCCTGAACTACAGCTGGACCCACACCCGGATCGACGCGATCCTGTTCGGGTGCGGCCTCGGGCTGTGGAACAACCCGGTAATCCCGGCCGACCGGGCGTGGCGCCCCGCGCCCCGGCACGTCGCGGCGAGCCTCGCGGTGATCCTCGGGACCCTGGCGGTCCGCGATCCCGCCTTCCGGGAGAGCCTGCGCTACACGCTCCAGAGCGCCGCCCTGTTCGTGCCCTTCGCGTACCTGCTCCACGGCGAGGGGCCCCTGGTGCGGCTGCTGGCGAGCCGGCCGATGCGGCAGCTCGGGCTCTGGTCCTACAGCTTCTACCTCGCCCACATGACGGTGGTGGCCCTGGCGCAGCACCTGCGGCCGGGGCTGCACGGCGTCGGGCTGATGCTGGCGGCCTTCCCGGTGACCCTGCTGTGGTGCTGGGGCATGTACGGGCTCGTCGAGCGCCCCTGCGCGCGCCTCCGCCGCCGGCTCCTGGCGGACCGGCCGCCGGAGCCGAGCCTGGCCGAGGACGGCCGCCGGGCCGGCGTCACGCCCGCCTGAGCTTCTCGCGGGCGGCCCTGTGATCGGGCGCGGCCGCGAAGGCCGCCTTCATGGCGTGCCACAGGGGCTTGCGGCCGAACTGCGCGTCGAGCGGCAGCGCCCGCTGCGGCAGGCCGTCGGGCCGCTTGCGGTAGGGATGGTCGTTCAGCCACGTGTCCGGGTCGTAGATGTCCCAGGTCAGGACATCGAGGCAGGCGGGCTCGTCCAGCACCACGTCGAGGTAGCGCCGGGCGTAGTCGGCCACCATCCGGTCGCGGGTCGCCACGTCGGACGGGAAGGCGCGGTCGTCGATGTCGAGCTCGGTGATCTCGATGCCGAGCCCCATCTGGCCGATCTCCCGCAGGAAGCGCCGCAGCTGGCCCTGGTCGATCGGGATCGTGCTGGTGAGGTGCGACTGCAGCCCGAAGCGCCGGATCGGCACGCCGCGGGACCGCATCGCCTCCAGGCGGCGGAGCACCTTGGTGCGCTTGGCCTCCATCCAGGGCACGCCCTGCTCCACCGCGTCCTCGTTCCACGTGCCGGCGGCGGCCGGGTCGGTCTCGTGCAGGATCCGGAAGGCGAGGTCGACGTAGCCGGGCCCGATCGAGGCGAGCCAGGGGGAGTCGCGCAGGCCGCCGCCGCGGTCGGGATCGGCCTCGTTGCCGAGGATCTCGTTGACCACGTCCCAGGCGACGATCTGGCCCCGGTAATGGCCCGCCACCGTCTCGATCCAGCGCCGCATGAAGTCCTCGGCCTGGACGGCGCTCGCCCGGCCGAGCAGCGGCCCGACCCAGGGCGGCAGCGCCGCGTGCCAGACGAGCGTGTGGCCGCGCATGCGCTGGCCGTTCCCTCTCGCGAAGCGCAGGATGGCGTCGCCGCGGGCGAAGTCGGTCTTGCCGGGCGCCGGCAGGACCTCCTCCATCTTCATCTCGGTGCCGCAGACGAGGATGCCGCATTCCCGCGCCACCGCCTGCCGGTAGGCGGGCGTCGCGTCGAAGCGGTGGAACGGCACCTCGCAGCCGTACATCAGGCCCTTGGCGGCCGCGGCGGCCTGGAGGCTGTCGGCCGACCAGGACGGCCGGCCGAGGGGACCGAACCCCGCCGGGCCGGCCGCGCGCGCCGCGCCGGCGAGGCCGAGGGCGGCCGCGCCGGCGAGGATCGACCGGCGGTGCGGGGGAGGGGGCATCCGGGTGCTTCGTTCCGTGACGTGTCCGCCACCCTAGCAGAAGCCGCCGCGGCGGCGATCCGCAGGTTCTGCCGGGGCCGCTCGGGATCGCGGCGCGAACTCGCCTTCCGCCCGGGGCGCCCCATCTGATGGGCGCCCGTCAGCCGAGGATCCGTCATGAGCCAGCACCCCGCGATCAGCCCGGGCCGCAGCGCGGTCGTCACCGGCGGCGCGAGCGGCATCGGGCTCGCCGCCGCGCAGGCCTTCGCCCGCGCCGGCATGAATGTCTGGCTCGCCGACCTGCCGGGGCCGGCCCTGGACGCGGCCCGGGCCGCCGTCGCCGAACTCGCCGCCGTCGAGGTGCGCGCCGTGCCCACCGACGTGTCGGACCGGGGCGCCGTCGAGGCCCTGGCGGCGGCCGTCGCCAAGGCCGGGCCGCCCGCCCTGGTGATGCTGAATGCCGGGATCGAGGCCGGCGGAAAACTGTTCTCCGACGCCGACACCTGGACGCGGATCCTGGGCACCAACCTCGGTGGCGTCGTCAACGGCATCCACGCCTTCGCGCCCGGCATGATCGCGGGCGGCAAGCCCGGGGCGATCATCGTCACGGGCTCGAAGCAGGGCATCACCACCCCGCCGGGCAACGCGCCCTACAACGTCTCGAAGGCGGGCGTGAAGGCGGTCACCGAGGCGCTCGCCCACGAGCTGCGCAACCGGGAGGGCTGCCACACGACCGCACACCTGCTGATCCCGGGCTTCGTCTACACGGGACTCACGAAGGCCCGCGGCGTCGCCGAGAAGCCCGCGGGGGCCTGGACGCCCGACGAGACCGTGACCTTCCTGCTGGAGCGGCTCGCGGCCGGCGATTTCTACATCCTCTGTCCCGACAACGAGACCACCCGGGCCCAGGACGCCAAGCGGATCGCCTGGGCGTCCGGCGACATCGTCGAGAACCGGCCCGCGCTCTCGCGCTGGCATCCGGACTACGCCGCGGCGTTCAAGCGGTACATGGAGGGGTGACCCACGCGGCCTCGCGCTACCCTGGGTCACTTCGCTGCCCTCGTGATGACGGAGGAGCGAGACTCGTCGCGTGGCTGCGCGCGGGTTGCCGCGTTCGCCGTCTCTGCGAGCGCAGCGAAGCAATCCAGACAGCCGCGACCCCGGACCCGTTCACGCGCGATCGGGATACAGGTCGTTCCAGTCCGGATTCATCGCCTCGATCAGCGCGAGCTTCTTCTTCCGAGAGCCCGCCTTGATCCGCTTCTCGCGGGTGATGGCCTCATTCATCGGGGGATAGCGCTCGTACCAGACCAGGCGCTCGCAAGCGTAGCGGCTGGTGAAACCCTGGAGCAGCGCCTCCCGGTGCTCGTAGACCCGCCTGGCGAGGTTCGAGGTCACGCCCGTGTACAGCGTACCGTTGCGGCGGCTCGCCATGATGTAGACGGCCGGCTCGCGCATCGTGCCGTCCTTCGGCGCCCCCGCGCGGCCCCGGGTCGCTTCGCTGCGCTCGCAGAGACGGAGCGTGACGCCAGCGGGTTGCCCGGACCTGTCACAACCGCCCCCTGAACCGGACAGCGCTGGCCTGCGCCCCTCGTCTGGCGAAGCCCTTGCACACGGGCTAGGTCAGTGCGACGCAGCCGCCGCACGAGATCAGCGCACGACACCCGGGAGCCGCACTTGGCCACGATCATCCCCGTCGCTTCCTTCGACTGCGTCGTGTTCGGCGCGACCGGCGACCTGACCGCGCGGAAGCTGCTGCCGGCCCTGTTCTACCGATTCCGGGACGGCCAGATCCCCGAGACCAGCCGGATCATCGGCGCCTCGCGCTCGGAACTGTCCCTCGACGCCTTCCGCGAGCACGCCCGCGACGCGCTCAAGCGCTTCGTGCCGGCGTCCGACCTGACCGACGACATGCTCTACCGCTTCCTCGACCACGTCGACTACGTCGCGGTGGACGGGGCCGGCGACAGCGGCTGGACCGACCTCGTCACCAAGCTCGACGAGCGGCCCGACCAGGTCCGGCCCTACTACCTCGCCACCTCCCCCGACCTCTACGGATCGATCTGCCGCAATCTCGCGGCCCACGGGCTCGTCGGCGAGAAGTCCCGCGTCGTGCTGGAGAAGCCGATCGGCAAGGACCTGCGATCGGCCCGGGCGATCAACGACGCGGTCGGCGAGGTCTTCCCCGAATCGCAGATCTTCCGGATCGACCACTATCTCGGCAAGGAGACGGTCCAGAACCTGCTGTCGCTCCGCTTCGCCAACACGATCTTCGAGCGGCTCTGGACCTCGGACGTGATCGATCACGTCCAGATCACGGTCGCCGAGACGGTGGGGGTCGAGGGCCGGGCCGGCTACTACGACACGTCGGGCGCGATGCGCGACATGCTGCAGAACCACATCCTGCAGCTGCTCTGCCTCACCGCCATGGAGAGCCCGCTCAATCTCGAGGCGAACTCCGTCCGCGACGAGAAGCTCAAGGTGCTGCGCGCCCTGAAGCCGATCACCAGCCAGGACATCCCGCTGGTGACGGTCCGCGGCCAGTACGTGGCGGGCGCCGTCGACGGCAAGCCCGTGGAGGGCTACCTCGCCGAGCTCGGCCACGAGAGCCGGACCGAGACCTTCGTGGCCATGAAGGTCGAGATCCAGTCGGGGCGCTGGGCCGGCGTGCCGTTCTACCTGCGCACCGGCAAGCGCCTGCCTCAGAAGCTCTCCGAGATCGTGGTGCAGTTCCGCGCCTCGCCGTTCTCGATCTTCCCCGAGGAGGCCTTCGGCCGCGAGCCGAACCGCCTCGTGATCCGCCTGCAGCCGCAGGAGGGCATGAAGCTCGAGGTGATGACCAAGGACCCGGGGCCCGGCGGCCTGCGCCTGCGCCCGACCGACCTCGACATCTCCTTCGAGGAGACCTTCAAGCAGCGCTACCCCGACGCCTACGAGCGCCTGCTGATGGACGTGGTCCGCGGCAACGCGACGCTGTTCATGCGCCGCGACGAGGTCGAGGCCGCCTGGGCCTGGGCGGACGGCGTGCTCAAGGCCTGGGCCGACCGGCCCGAGGCGCCCCGGCCCTACCCGGCCGGGAGCTGGGGCCCGACCGCCGCCATCGCGCTGATCGAGCGCGACGGGCGCACGTGGCACGAGGAATTACGGTAACGATGCACGGCGGCCCACGGCCAAGCTGCCTTGATACCGTCAAGCCGGGTGTGAAATCTGTCGGCGCTGCCGGATACCGCCCCGCCAGAGGGTGGAGACGGCGCAGCACGAGGGATCATCACATGCTGGACCATCATCGGGACGCGGCCGTCCAGGCCGAGCGCCGCCTGGAGCGTTCGGTCGCCGCCGCCCTGCGCGTCATCGCGGCCGCCCACGACGAGCGGCGGGCCCCGCCGGTCTGCGCGGCCCGCCGCCGCCTGAGCGAGGTCTACGGCGCCACCCGCCTGGCCCGGCGCCTGGAGCAGGAGCGCCGGACCGCCTGAGACACGCCGTCTTCGCGACGCGCGAGGGCGGAGCCTAGACGGCGGCGTCCCAGGTCTCGCTGAGGGGCGTCGTCCCGCGGACCAGCCGGGCGCGCAGCACGACGTCGCCGGGCGGCACCGGCTCCGGCGGGCGCCACTCGACGTAGATCCGCCAGCCGCCGGTCTGCGGCACGTAGTTGGCCACCGGCTCGTGCATCGTGCCGGCGCTGGCCGAGACCTCCGCGGCGACCGCGGCGTCGGGACCCTTCGGCAGGCCCGGACCCTCGAAGTCGATCACGCAGAGGCGCCGCCGCGGGTCGGGCGGGTTCGACGGGCGCAGGCGCTCCGCCGAGCCGAGCCGCGTCGACGCCACCCGGGCGAGGGCGGCCTCGGGGATCGCCGGCACCGGCTCGGCCCCCACCGTGGTCAGGCCGTAGGCGACGTGCAGCGGCGCGCCGGGCTGGGCCGGGGCCGCCGGCACGAAGGCCGCCACGATGTTGTCCATGTACTCCTCGCCCGACGGGATCTCGAAGAGCTGCACGGCGCCGTCCGCGAAGGCGCCCCCGGCGGTGTCCGGCGCCACCCACAGGCCCGGCCGCGCCTCGTGGCGCGCCTCCACGTCGAGGTAGGCCGCGAAGCTCCGCTCCCGCTGCAGCAGCCCGAAGCCGGCGAGCGGCCGGGCCGCGAAGGCGGAGATCTGCGGCTGCGCGCGCCCGTTGACCAGGAGCCGCCAGATCCGGTCGATCCGCGCCGGATCGGACCCGGCCGCGACGCAGAGCCCGTCGGAATCGTGCACCTGCGGCCGGAAGTCGTCGAAGGGCTTGGCGCCCCGTGCCCCGGGCCCGTTCTGGCCGTACAGGAACATGCTGGTGAGCGGCGCCAACCCGAGCTTCGGGAGCGCCCGGCGCGGGTGGAGCGTCGCGGTGACGGCGATCCGGGCCGGGTCGCCGGGCGCGATCGCGAACCGGTAGGCGCCGGCCACGCTCGGGCTGTCGAGGAGGGAGAGCACCGTGAGCGTGCGCGCCTCCGGCTCCGGCTCGCAGATCCAGTGGGCGACGAAGTCGGGGAATTCCTCGCCCTCCGGAGCGCCGGTGCCGATGGCGAGCCCCCGGGCCGAGAGCCCGTATTCCTGGTTGGCCGCGCGCAGGCGGAAGTAGGAGGCGCCCAGGAAGACGAGGAACTCCTCCTGAAAACCCTTCGGCCGCCAGGCCGGCGTGTCCGGGAAGGCGTAGTGCAGGCGGAAGCCCGCGAAGCCGAGATCCGCCGGGAAGCTCTGGCCGGCGAGCCGCGCGCCCAGGTCGAACAGCCGCGTGTCGTAGGGGATCGGTCGCGCGGGTCCCCGGAGCGGCTGGAGGTGGAGCGCCACGCGCCGGCGCTGCAGGAAGCCGCGGTGGAACAGCTGCGCGCTGAAATGCGCGCCGAGCCGCAGGCTGGCGTCCGGCCGGAAGGTGATCGCCCGATAGCCGTCGTAGTCGAGGGCGGCGAGCGCCGGCGGCAGATCCTCGGGCGGCGGGGCGTAGGGCGCGGCCGCGCGCCGCGCCGCCTCGGCCGAGAGGGTCTCGAAGGTCATCGCGTCGCCCTGCGGCGGAAGCGCCGGCCCGGCCCACGTTCTGGACCCATTCAGATCCGTCGCGCTAGGTAGAACCGTGCCGGCAGCCGCGGCCACGACTGTTCGAAGAACGCGGCGCCGGGAGGGGGGATTGATCCGTTCGGCTTCCGGCGGCCTGGGCTGCCGGGTCGGCTCCGTATCCTCACCCCGCACATCGGTATCCACGGTCATCGGTCCCCGGCCCCGGACGGCCGGGCGGCCGGCAGCCTTCCACGGTCGAGTTCCTCGCGCCATGTCGTCACGCGTCACCTCCTCCGCCGAGCGGTCGCACCGGAACGCGGCTCCCGCCCTACCCGATCCGTCGGAGAGCGCTGCCTGCCGCGAGGTGTGGACCGGCGCCCCGAGCGGCGCCCCGAGCAGCGCCCTGCGCGCCCGCCGCCTCGCCCTGGCCGTCCCGAGCCTCGCCACCGCCGTCGGCCTCGTCTGGCTCGCCGCGCTCGCCTACCCGGCGGGCGTCAGCCCGCTGGCCTGGGCGGTCCTGGTGCTGTTCGGCCTCGTGATGGGCTGGCAGGCCTTCGTCGCCTGCCAGTACGTCTACGGGTTCGTCGCCGCCCTCCTGGGCGACCGGGCGAAGTCCGCGCTGGAGCGCCGCTCCGAGCAGGCGGGCGCCGTGGCGGACGGGGCCGGACGCACCGCCGCCGTGGTGGCGATCCACGCCGAGGACGCGGTCGCGGTCTTCGCCCGCCTGCGGGTGATGGCCCGCTCGCTCGCCCGCGCCGAGGCGCGGGGCATCGACATCTTCGTCCTCTCCGACACTCGGGACGGCGCGATCGCCGCCGTGGAGGAGCACGAGTACGCCCGCATCCAGGCCTGGGCGGCCTCGGACCCGGCGCTGCCGCGGATCCGCTACCGGCGCCGGACGGAGAACGTCGGCCGCAAGGCCGGCAACATCGGCGAGTTCTGCCGCACCTACGGCGGCGAGTACGCATTCATGATCGTGCTCGACGCCGACAGCCTGATGACCGGCGCCGCCATGGGCCGGCTCGTCGGGCTGATGCAGGCGAGCCCGCGCACCGGCCTGATCCAGACCGTCTCGTACGCGGCCGGCCGGGACACGCTCTTCGCCCGCATCCAGCAATTCGCCGTCCGCCTCTACGCGCCGCTGGCCCTGCGCTGCCTGGAGACCTGGCAGGGCCCGGAGGGCAGCTACTGGGGCCACAACGCGATCCTGCGGGTCGAGGCCTTCGCGGAGAACGCGCAGCTCCCGCGGCTCCCGGGCCGGGAGCCGCTCGGCGGCGAGATCCTGTGCCACGACATCGTCGAGGGCGCGCTGATGGTGCGCGCCGGCTGGGAGGTGCGGCTGCTGCCCGAGATGGGCGGCACCTGGGAGGAGATGCCCACCAACCTCGTCGACCTGCTCGGCCGCGAGCGCCGCTGGTGCCAGGGCAACCTCCAGCACCTGCGGGTGCTGCCCTGGGCGGGCCTGCGCGCGGCGAGCCGCTGGCACCTCCTCGTCGGCATCCTCTCGTACGGGGTGCTGCCGCTCTGGATCGCGTTCCTGGGCCTCGCCGCGTGGCAGGCCGCCCGGACCGGCGATCTGGGCCTGCTGGCCTACGGGCTGACCGGGCAGGGCGCCGCCGCCCACGGGCTCGCCGCCCTCAGCGTCGCCGTGCTGGCCCTGCCGAAGCTCCTGAGCCTCGGCCACGTCCTCGCCTCCGCGGAGCGCCGGGCGGCCTTCGGCGGCGCGCGGGCCCTGCTCGCGAGCGCCGCCCTGGAGCAGGCCGTGTGGGTGGTCCTGTGGCCGGTCCTGACCCTGTTCACCGCCGGCGCCGTGGTCTCGACCTTCTTCGGCCGGGTGGTCCGCTGGGACACGCAGGACCGGGACGACCGGCAGGTCTCCTGGGCGGAGGCCTTCCGGCTCCAGGCCGACGCCGTGGTGGTCGGCGCGCTGATGGTGTTCGCCCTGGCCCTCGTCGGGAGCCCGTGGCTCGCCCTCTGGCTGGCGCCGATCGCCCTGGCGCTGCTCACGAGCCCGGCCCAGAGCGTCTGGACCAGCCGGGCCGATCTCGGCCGCGCCGCCCGCGCCCGGGGCCTGTTCCTGAACGCCGACGACACCGCGCAGGCGCCGGAACTCGCCGAACTCGCCCAGCTGCGCGGCCTGCCCGCCGCGCCGGCGCCGGCCCCGCACCGCCCGGCCGCGCGCGAGCCGGCGATCTGGCTCGCCGCCGACGAGGCCTGACGCGGCCCGACGGGGCGCCGCGGACCCCGGACACGGCCGCGGACCCGGGCCGCGAACGCCGGGACCCGCGGCCTCGATCCCGGCCCGTTACGGCCAAGCTGCCACAGTGTTGCCATCGAGTCACGGGCGGGCGGAACCGCCCCGCCGGGGCGGTTTCAGGCTTGGATTTGAGGCGCGAGCGTTTACCCCTTGTCGAGGATCGGCACGGCATCGTGCCGCGGTCTTCGCCGCGTTCCCGCCATAGTCCGCGCCTGCCCCGAGAGGCTTTGATGCGTCGTTTTCTCCCCGCCCTGATCGGGCTTCTCGGCGCGGCCGCCTGCGCCGCGCCGGCACTGGCCTACGAGATCGACCCGCTGACCCGCCAGCCGCTGAACGACGCGCTCACCGTGCGTGTCCGCCCGCAGGCCGTCGAGACCGTCGCGGTGCCGGTGGCCAACGCCGCCCTGAACCCCGCCGACCCGCTGAACGCCGACGCGGCGGTCCCGCAGATGTCGGCGATCCCGCGCGAGACGGTGGCCTATAACGGCCCCTACGGCGCCGGCACGATCGTCGTCTCCACCGCCGAGCGGCGTCTCTACTACGTGCTGGGCGGCGGCCAGGCCCTGCGCTACGGCGTCGGCGTCGGCCGGCCGGGCTTCACCTGGGGCGGCGTGCAGACCATCACGATGAAGCGCGAGTGGCCGGATTGGCGCCCGCCGGCGACCATGCTGAAGCGCCGGCCCGACCTGCCGCGCTACATGAAGGGCGGTCTCGAGAACCCGCTCGGCGCCCGCGCCATGTATCTCGGCGGCTCGATCTACCGCATCCACGGCTCGAACGAGCCGGAGACGATCGGCACCGCCGTCTCGTCGGGCTGCATCCGCATGACCAACGACGACGTGACGGACCTGTACACCCGCGCCAAGGTCGGCACGAAGGTCATCGTCCAGCGCTGATTCCTCTTCGGAGCTTCGACGAGGGGGCCGGCCGCGAGGTCGGCCCTTTTTTGCGTTTCGTAGGGTTTCCGGTCGATGGCTTCGGCACGGCCGTCTTTGCGAGCGGAGCGAAGCAATCCAGCGGCGCCACGCCTGCAGAGGTCGCGCTGCCCTGGGTCCCATCGCTTCGCTCGTGATGACGGGAGAGGCACATCAACCGAAGCGTTCAAACGGAAACCGGATCAGGGCAGGGTGACCAGCGCGTCGGGGCGCTTCACCTCGATCTCGATGAACGCGATCGGGTGGTCGGACCCGTTCATCACGTCGTGCCGGATGCCGGCCGGGCGCATGTAGGATTGCCCGGCCGCGAGCGCCGTCTCGCTGACCGCCGCGCCGTCGTGGACGCGCAGGATCCCGTCCACCAGCATCACCACGAAGTAGGGCCAGCCGTGCTCGTGCCAGCCGGTCACGCCGCCGGGCGGGAAGTCCCAGCGCGTGATGCGCACGGCGGCGTCGTCCTGCTGGATCGTGGGCGTCGCGGGGATGGTGCAGGCGAAGGCCATGGCGGCTCCGAAGGTGCGGGCTGACGGGTGCGCGGCTCGACTCCGCCGTCATCGCGAGCGCAGCGAAGCGACCCGGGGATGCGCGACGCCGAAATCGTGGCGCCACTCTGGATTGCTTCGCTCCGCTCGCAAAGACGAGGCTCGGGGCCTGAGTAAGCGGGAGCGGCCGCCCTCAGTGGCAGCCGCACGAGCCCGACCCGCAGCCTCCGCCCTGCTTCACCGGGGCGGTGCGCGCGGTCTCGCGGTCCAGGCCGCGCTCGGCGAGCTCGCCGAGATAGGTGTTCCACCGCGTCTCGTACTCGCGGCCCAGCGTGTGGAGGTAGCCCCAGCCGTAGATGCCGGTGTCGTGCATGTCGTCGAAGCCGAGCTTCACCGCGTAATTGCCGACCGGCTCCACCGCCAGGATCGCCACGGCGCGCTTCCCGCCGATCACCTTCCGCTCCAGCGGCGAGTGGCCCTGCACCTCGGCCGAGGGGCTGGACACCCGCAGGTACTCGGCCGGCAGGGCGTAGCGCGCCCCGTCCTCGAAGGCGACGTTGAGCACCCGCCGGTCGGCCGACAGGCGGATCTCGGTCGGCCACAGATCCTCGGTCACGGGCCACACTCCTCACGCAATCTGGGGCTGCGGCGCGGGACCTGCTTGCCCGCGACCGCCGGTGGCATCATATGCCGGACGATGCTCGATGACAGCTCCCTGACGCCGCAGACGTCCGCTCTCGGCGCGACCGCCGGGCCGGCGCCGCTGATCGACCCGTTCCAGCGGGCGATCTCGTACCTGCGCATCTCGGTGACGGATCGCTGCGACCTGCGCTGCGCCTACTGCATGTCCGAGCACATGGAGTTCCTGCCCAAGCGCGACCTGCTGACCCTGGAGGAGCTGGACCGGCTCTGCGGGGTGTTCATCGCCCGGGGCGTGCGCAAGCTCCGGATCACCGGCGGCGAGCCGCTCGTGCGCCGCGACATCATGCACCTGTTCCGCCGGCTCTCGCGCCACCTCGATTCGGGGGCGCTGGAGGAGCTGACGCTCACCACCAACGGCACGCAGCTCACCCGCTACGCCGACGAGCTGGCGAGCCTCGGCGTGCGCCGGATCAACGTCTCGCTCGACACCCTCGACCCGGACAAGTTCCGGGAGATCACCCGCCGGGGCGACCTCAAGGTGGTGCTCGACGGCATCGCGGCGGCGCGGGCCGCCGGGATGAAGGTGAAGATCAACGCGGTGGCGCTCCGCGACGTCAACGCCGACGAGATCCCTGCCATGATCGCCTGGGCGCACGGCCTCGGCATGGACATGACGCTGATCGAGGTCATGCCGCTCGGCGAGATCGAGGCGGACCGGACCGACCAGTTCCTGCCCCTGTCGGTCGCCCGGCAGCGCCTGGAGACCCGCTACACCCTCACGCCGCTGCCCGACCGCACCGGCGGCCCGGCGCGCTACGTGCGCGTCGAGGAGACCGGGGGCAAGCTCGGCTTCATCACGCCGCTGACCCATAATTTCTGCGAGAGCTGCAACCGTGTGCGCCTGACCTGCACCGGGCAGCTCTACATGTGCCTGGGCCAGGAGGATTCGGCCGACCTGCGGGCGGTCCTGCGCGCCTCCCAGGACGACGCGGTGCTGGCCCAGGCGGTGGTCGAGGCGATCACCCGCAAGCCCAAGGGCCACGACTTCGTCATCGAGCGCCAGCGCCCGGCCGCCGTGCCGCGGCACATGAGCGTGACGGGGGGGTAGACGCCTCGACCGTCCTTGCGAGTGTGAGCGAAGCAATCCAGGGCGCCGCGCGCTGCCGGAATGTGGCGCATCCCTGGATTGCTTCGCTCCGCTCGCAAGGACGGGAGCGCTCACATCTCCTCGTCGGCGTAGCGGGCCTGCTGCCGCCCGCGCTGGCCGGATCCCCGCCGCGGCGCCCCCGCGCTGATC
Source organism: Methylobacterium sp. C33D (assembly GCF_053345825.1). NCBI lineage: Bacteria > Pseudomonadati > Pseudomonadota > Alphaproteobacteria > Hyphomicrobiales > Methylobacteriaceae > Methylobacterium > Methylobacterium sp. C33D. Next base: position 46,300 of record NZ_JBKFAV010000012.1, on the reverse strand, counting down.
CCCGCCACCAGGTCGGCGATGTGGCGCAGCGTCTCCACGGAGAGCGCCTTCTCGCCCTCGCCGCGGCCCTGCGGGATCAGCGCCTTGGCGAAGCCGAGCTTCTGCGCTTCCTTCAGCCGCGACCCGGCCTGCGCCACGGGCCGGATCGCCCCCGACAGGCCGATCTCGCCGAAATAGACCGTCTCGGGCGGCAGCACGGCCCCCGACAGCGACGAGACCAGGGCGGCGGCGACCGCGAGGTCGGCCGCCGGCTCGGTGATGCGCAGGCCGCCCGCCACGTTCAGGTAGACGTCGTGGCTGCCGAGCCGGATGCCGCCATGGGCCTCCAGGACGGCGAGCACCATCGACAGCCGGTTGGGGTCCCAGCCGACCACGGCGCGCCGGGGCATGCCGAGCGACGAGGGCGCCACCAGGGCCTGGATCTCCACCAGCAGCGGCCGCGTGCCCTCCATCCCGGCGAAGACCGCGGTGCCCGCCGCCTGATGGTCGCGGCCCGCCAGGAACAGGGCCGAGGGGTTCGGCACCTCGCTGAGGCCCGCGTCGGTCATCTCGAACACGCCGATCTCGTCGGTCGGCCCGAACCGGTTCTTCACCGCGCGCAGGATGCGGAAATGGTGGCCCTGGTCGCCCTCGAAGGAGGCGACCGCGTCGACCATGTGCTCCACCACCCGGGGACCGGCGATCTGCCCGTCCTTGGTGACGTGCCCGACCAGGATCACCGCCGTGCCGGTGGTCTTGGCGAAGCGGATCAGCGCCTGCGCGGAGGAGCGCACCTGCGTGACCGTGCCGGGGGCCGATTCCACCGTCTCGGTCCACATGGTCTGGATCGAGTCGATGATCGCCAGCGCGGGCGGGCGCCCCTGGCTCAGGGTCTCGACGATGTCCTCGACGTTGGTCTCGGCGGCGAGCTGGACCGGGCGCGCGCTCAGGCCCAGCCGCTCGGCCCGCAGGCGCACCTGCCCGACCGCCTCCTCGCCCGAGATGTAGGCGACCCGCTCGCCCGTGCCCGCCATGGCGGCGGAGGCCTGCATCAGCAGGGTCGACTTGCCGATGCCGGGATCGCCGCCGAGCAGGATCACCGAGCCGCGCACGAAGCCGCCGCCGGTCACCCGGTCGAGCTCGCCGATCCCCGACGGGATGCGCGGCGCCTCCTTGGCCTCGCCGGTCAGGCCCTCCAGGGGGAAGACCCGGCCGCGGTTGCGCGACGGCCGCGTCGCGGCGGGCCCCGACTGGCCGGGCGCCGAGGGCGCCTCCTCGACGATCGTGTTCCAGCCGTTGCAGGCCTCGCAGCGCCCGCGCCAGCGGTTGTAGACCGCCCCGCAGGACTGGCAGACGAAGGTCTGGTGGATCTTGGCCATACGGGTCCGGGCGCCGGCCGTCCGGCGTGTCAGGGGGAGTCGCGTCAGCCTACATAAGTTCGAACATATCGAGAACCCAGTCCGGTCAGGATCTCGTACCCGATCGTGCCGGCGGCGCGGCCGACCGCGTCGATGTCGAGGCTGTCGCCGATCAGCACCGCCTCCGCCCCGCGCCGGGCCGCGGGCGCCGCCGTGACGTCGAGGATGATCAGGTCCATGGAGACGAGGCCCAGGATCGGGCACGGGACGCCGCCGACCAGCGCCCGGCCGCGCCCGCTGATCGCCCGGGGGACGCCGTCGGCGTAGCCGAGCGATAGGGTCGCCAGCCGGCTCGGCGCGGCGGCGGTCCAGCAGCCGTTATAGCCCGCTGTGGCGCCGGCCGCGACGCCGCGCACCTGCGCGATCGCCGCTTCCAGCCGCACCACCGGGCGCATCGGGTTCGCGGCGCCCGGCGTCGGGTTGCCGCCGAACAGGGCGTAGCCCGGCCGCAGCAGGTCGTGCCGGGCCCCGTCGAGGAAGATTCCCGACGAGTTCGCCAGCGAGGCCCGGAGCCCGGGATAGGCCGCCCGGACCCGGGCGAAATCGGCGATCTGCCGGGCGTTGACCGGGTCCTCCGGCTTCTCGGCGCTGACGAAGTGGCTGAGGAGCAGGTCGATCCCGGCGGCCGCGATCCTTGCGTCCCCGGCAAGCTCCAGCGCCTCGGGCACCGACAGGCCGAGCCGGTTCATGCCGGTATCGACGTGGAGCGCCGCGGGCTGGCGGTCCCCCGCGAACGCCGCCCAGTCCGACAGCTCCTCGACGCTGCCGAGCACCGGGCGCAGCCCGTGGGCTGCGAAGGCCGCCGCGGCGCCCGGGGGCAGGCCGTTCAGCACGTAGATCGCGGCCTCCGGCAGGGCGGCCCGGGCGGCGACGCCCTCGGACAGGTGCGCGACGAAGAAGGTCCGGCAGCCGGCGGCCCACAGGGCCGGCCCGACGCGGCCGACGCCGCAGCCGTAGGCGTCGGCCTTCACCACGGCGGCGCAGTCGGCGCCGGCGCCGCGGGCCGCCAGGACCCGCCAGTTGGCCGCGATTGCCCCGAGGTCGATCGTCAGCCGGGCGCCGTGGGCGCCGATCTCCGTCACAGGTCCGGCCTCGGACACGCGGAACGCCTCCATCCATTCGCCACCGGGAGTCCGGAAGCACAGACCGGACCCCGGGCGCGACCCATAGCACCGGGACGGTGCCCGGGTGGAGCCGGGCATTCCGCGCGGCGGCGCGCGCCACGGTGATCGGCGCGTCCGATGCACGGTCTGATGCACGGTCTGATGCACGGACGGCACAGGCGCGCGATCAGGCGGGCGCGCCAGGGTGACGGCCGAGGTCGGGCTTGGTATAAATCCGCCGCGGTCCGGGGGAGCCGCACGGCCGACGCGCTATCCCCGCGGGTACCAAAAAGCTCAACGATGCCGTTTACCGTCCTGGATCTCGCCGTGCTCGGCATCGTCGCGGTCTCCGCGCTGCTCGCGGCCGTGCGTGGTGTGACCCGCGAGGTCCTGGCGATCGTCGCCTGGGTCGCGGCCGCCGCGGTCGCGTGGACGCTCCACCCCATGCTGCTGCCCACCGTGAAGCAGCACGTGAACAGCGACACCGTGGCGCTCGTCGCCTCGATCGCGGCGATCTTCCTCGGCACCCTGATCGTCGTGTCGATCATCACGGTGAAGATCTCCGACGTCGTGCTCGACTCGCGGATCGGCGCGGTCGACCGCTCCCTCGGCTTCCTGTTCGGCGCGGCCCGCGGCTTCCTGATCTGCGTGATCGGCTGGGTGTTCCTGTCCTGGCTGGTGCAGGGCAAGGTGCCGGACTGGGCCGCCCAGGCCCGCACGCGCCCGATGCTGGAGAAGTCCGGCGACGCCCTGGTGGCGCAGCTGCCGGAGAATCCGGAGGGCTTCCTCAAGCAGTTCAAGAAGCCGAAGACCGGCGCGCCGCCGAGCGATTCCGCCGACGCCCCGGCCGAGACCGACGCGGCGCCGCAGCGCCGGACCGAGACCGCGCCGACCCCGACGCGACGCTGATCTGCGGTATTCGCCGTAGGTCTCGTCGCGCGGAACGCCTAGATAGCGGTTCCGGTGGTGTACGGATTGCTTCCGCGACGACCGGCGCGCCGGCCCGTCGCCGCCGGGATCTGTGAGTGATCGACAGCCCCATGTCACACGCCGCCGCCTCCACCGACACCTTCGATCTCGATCTCGACGGCGACACCCTCCGCGAGGAGTGCGGCGTCTTCGGCATCTTCGGCCATCCGGACGCCTCGGCGATCGTCGCGCTCGGCCTGCACGCCCTGCAGCACCGGGGCCAGGAGGCGGCCGGCATCGTCTCCTTCGACGGCTCGGTGTTCCATTCCGAGCGCCGCCCCGGCCTCGTCGGCGATTCCTTCTCGGACGGCGACACGATCGCCCGCCTCAAGGGCCGCGCCGCCATCGGGCACGTGCGCTACTCGACCACCGGCGGCACGATCCTGCGCAACGTCCAGCCGCTCTTCGCGGAACTCGCCAGCGGCGGCCTCGCGGTCGCCCACAACGGCAACCTGACCAACGCCCTGTCGATCCGCCGCGACCTCGTGCGCGACGGCGCGATCACCCAGTCGACCTCGGATACCGAGGTGATCCTGCACCTCGCGGCCCGCTCGCGGAAGCCGCGGATCATCGAGCGATTCATCGACGCCCTGCAGGCGATCCAGGGCGCCTACGCGATCGTGGCGCTGACCAACAAGAAGCTGATCGGCGCCCGCGACCCGCTGGGCATCCGCCCGCTGGTGCTGGGCGAACTCGACGGCCGCTACATGCTGGCCTCCGAGACCTGCGCGCTCGACATCATCGGCGCCCGGTTCGTGCGCGACATCGAGAACGGCGAGATCGTGGTGATCTCCGAGGAGGGGATCGAGTCGATCCGTTTCGCCGACGCCGTGCCGATGCGGCCCTGCATCTTCGAGTATATCTACTTCGCCCGGCCGGACTCGGTGGTGAACGGCAAGAGCGTCTACGCGGTCCGCAAGGCGATCGGCCGCGAGCTGGCCCGCGAGGCCGCGGCGCCGGCCGACATCGTCGTGCCGGTGCCGGATTCCGGCGTTCCGGCGGCGCTCGGCTTCTCGCAGGAGACCGGGATCCCGTTCGAGATGGGGATCATCCGCAACCACTACGTCGGCCGGACCTTCATCCAGCCGACCCAGTCGGTGCGCGAGCTCGGCGTGCGGATGAAGCACTCGGCCAACCGCGCGGCGATCGAGGGCAAGAGCATCGTCCTCGTGGACGACAGCCTCGTGCGGGGCACGACCTCGGTGAAGATCGTCCGCATGATGCGCGAGGCCGGCGCCGCGGAGGTGCATTTCCGGATCGCCTCGCCGCCGATCACCTATCCGGACTTCTACGGGATCGACACGCCCGAGCGGGAGAAGCTGCTCGCCGCGACCCACGATCTCGAGGCCATGCGCAAGTATATCGGCGCCGATTCGCTGGCCTTCCTGTCGATCCCCGGCCTCTACCGGGCGATGGGCGAGGAGGCGCGCAACGCGGCCTGCCCGCAATACACAGACCACTGCTTCACGGGCGACTACCCGACCGGCCTGACCGACCTGTCCATCGCCGGCCCGAAGCGCTTCGCCATGCTGGCCGAGGCCGACTGACAGGATCCGGCCGTTTCGCGCGATCGGGCATCCCCTGCGCGCGGAAATGCGCTAGGTCCTCGCCATGGCTGAGTCTCAGAGAATCCTGGAAGGCCGCGTCGCGGTCGTCACCGGCGCGTCCCGCGGCATCGGGCGCGCCGCCGCCCTGGCGCTGGCCGGGGCCGGCGCCCACGTCATCGCGGTGGCCCGGACCGTGGGCGCCCTGGAGGAGCTCGACGACGCGATCCGCGCCGCCGGCTCCAGCGCCACCCTGGTGCCGTTCGACCTCGCCGACTACGACGCGATCGACCGCCTCGGCGCGGCGATCAACGAGCGCTGGAAGCGCCTCGACATCCTGGTCGCCAATGCCGGCATCCTCGGCGCCCTCATGCCGATCGGCCACATCACCCCGAAGATCTGGGGGCAGGTGATGGACGTGAACGTCACCGCCAACTGGCGCCTGATCCGCTCCCTCGACCCGCTGCTGCGCATGTCGGACGCGGGCCGCGCGATCTTCGTCTCGTCGGGGGCGGCCTCGAAGTGCCGGCCCTACTGGGGGCCCTACTCGGTCTCGAAGGCGGCGCTGGAGGCCCTGGTGCGGACCTACGCGGCCGAGAACGAGAGCACGGCGATCCGGGCCATGCTGCTCAATCCCGGCCCCCTGCGGACCGGCATGCGCCGCTCGGCCATGCCCGGCGAGGACCCCGAGACCCTCCGGACGCCCGAGGACCTCGCCCCCCATTTCGTGCGGCTCGCGGCACCGGACTGGGCCGAGACCGGGAAGCTGTACGATTTCCCCACCGACCGGGTGCTGCGTTTCCGCGCGCCCGAGTAAAGGGGTCCGGGGCCTGCGGCCCCGGCGGGTGGCGGGCGGAGCCCGCCGGGTTTGGGATTTGCGATGATCGACGTCCGCTGCATCTGCGCGATCGGCCTGCGGGGCCAGCTCGGCCTCAACGGCCACCTGCCCTGGGAGGGCAACACCGACCCGCTCTTCGTGGAGGACGTGACGCGCTTCTTCGCCCTGACCATGGGCCACGTGCTGATCGCCGGGCCGAAGACTGTGGCCTCGGTGCCGGAATTCGCCTTCAAGGACCGCACCATCGACGTGATCCGCAGCCACGAGGATCCGGAGGCGGTGCTCAAGCGCTATCCCGGACGGCGGATCTTCGTCGGCGGCGGGATCGCGGTGTGGAACGTCTACGCCCGGTACATCCAGAACTGGGACATCACGCGCCTTCCCTACGACGGCGAGGCCGACCGCTGGTTCGATCCCGCCTGGCTGGTCGGCGGGCCGCTGCGGACACCCTGAGCGGCACCTTCGTCCCCGCCGGCGCGTTGGCGCGCACGCGTCGCGTTTCCCGGAGACCACGATGAGCGCCCCGAGCTACCGCTTCGGCATCGAGGAGGAGTACTTCCTGGCCGACGCCGAGACCCGCGGGACGCCGCGGGGCGACCTCGCGGCCTTCCACGCCCGCGTGAAGGCGGAGCTGCCCGAGACGGGCCGCGAACTGGTCGCCGCGCAGGTCGAGGTCTGCACGCCGCCGCTCACCGACGCGGCCGCCGCCCGGGAGAATCTCGGCGGCCAGCGGCGGCAGCTCGCCGGGATCGCGGCCGAGAACGGCCTGCGGCTCTTGGCCTGCGGCACCCATCCCCTGGCGCGCTGGTCGCGCCAGACCGCCACCGACGGGGAGCGCTACAAGGGCATCCTGTCGGATGTCGGCATCGCGGCGCGGCGGGCCCTGATCTGCGGGATGCACGTCCACGTCGAGGTGCCGGATCCCGACGCGCGCGTCGACCTGATGAACCGGCTGCTGCCGTTCCAGCCGCTGCTGCTCGCGCTGTCGGCCTCCTCGCCGTTCTGGCAGGGCGAGGCGACGGGCCTGCGGGCCTACCGGCTCAGCGTCTTCGGGGAATTGCCGCGCACCGGCCTGCCGGAACTGTTCGCCGACGCCGCCGCCCACGCGCGGTTCGTCGCCATCATGACCCGGTCGGGCGCCATCGCGGACGCGAGCTTCCTGTGGTGGTCGCTGCGGCCCTCCATCAAGTTCCCGACCTTGGAGCTGCGCATCGCCGACGCCTGCACGCGCCTCGACGACTCGCTCTGCATCGCGGCCCTGTTCCGCTGCCTCGTGCGCCTGTGCGCGCGCCGGCCCGACCTCCATGCCGGGCTCGACGGCGTCTCGCGGGCGCTGGCCTCGGAGAACCTCTGGCGCGCCCAGCACGGCGGCGTCGCCGCGTCCCTGATCGACGAGGCGCGGGGCGAGGCCGTGCCGTTCGCCGAGGCGCTGGAGGCGGTGCTCGCGCTGGTGGCGGAGGACGCGGACGCCCTCGGCTGCGCGGCGGACGTGGCCCGCGCGCGGGCGATCGTGGCGGAGGGGACCAGCGCGGACGGGCAGATCGCGGCCTACGAGGCCGCGCTCGCCGCCGGGCAGGACGAGCGCGCCGCCCTGGCAGCCGCGGTGGACTGGATCGCCGACGCGGCGCGCTGAGGAGTGCCGCACCCGCGCCGTCATCGCGAGCGCAGCGAAGTGACCCAGGGTTGCGCGGCGTCGGCCATCGTGACGCTGTCTGGGTTGCTTCGCTCCGCTCGCAAGGGCGACCGGAGGTCGGATCAGCCCTTGTCGAACGGGTTCTGCGAGGTCCGCAGGGACAGGCGGATCGGGGTGCCCGGCAGGTCGAACGCCTCGCGTAGGCCGTTCACCAGATAGCGCGTGTAGGATTTTGGCAGGGCGTTGAGCTGGTTGCCGAACAGCGCGAAGTGCGGCGGCCGGCTCTTCACCTGCGTGGCGTAGCGGATCTTGATCCGCCGGCCCGACACCGCCGGGGGCGGGTTGCGGGAGGTGGCCTCGTTCAGCCAGTCGTTGATGCGCGAGGTGGAGACGCGCCGGTCCCAGACCTCGGCGGCCTGCACCACCGCCTGCATCAGCTTGTCGACACCGTCGCCCGCGAGGCCGGAGAGCGGCACGACCGCGACGCCGCGCACCTGCGGCAGCAGCCGGGTGCAATCCTCCCGGAGCTGCTTGAGCAGGCCCGGCTGGTCGGCGACCAGGTCCCACTTGTTGAGACCGATCACCAGGGCGCGTCCCTCGCTCTCGACGAGGTCGACGATCGTGAGGTCCTGCTTCTCGAACGGGATCGTGGCGTCGAGGAGCACCACCACCACCTCGGCGAAGCGCACGGCGCGCAGGCCGTCCGAGACCGCGAGCTTCTCCAGCTTGTCGTCGATCCGGGCGCGGCGGCGCATCCCGGCCGTGTCGTGCAGCTTGATCCGCCGCCCGCGCCACTCCCAGTCCAGGGAGATCGAGTCGCGGGTGATGCCGGCCTCGGGGCCGACGAGCAGCCGGTCCTCGCCGAGCATGTTGTTGATCAGGGTCGACTTGCCGGCATTCGGGCGGCCGACGATGGCGACCTTCAGGGCGCGGCCGCCGGGGGCGTCGTCGTCGGCCTCCTCGTCCTCGTCGCGCTGAGGCAGGGCGCCCTTGAGCGCCTCGTGCAGCTCGCCCAGGCCCTCGCCGTGCTCGGCCGAGAACGGGATCGGGTCGCCGAGCCCGAGGGTGAAGGCTTCGTAGGCGCCGGCGAGACCGGCGCCGCCCTCGGCCTTGTTGGCGATCAGGATCACCGGGCAGCCGGCGCGGCGCACCAGCTCGGCGAAGGGCTGGTCGGCCGGCAGCACGCCGGCGCGGGCGTCGATGACGAACAGGACCACGTCGGCGGCGAGGATCGCCGCCTCGGTCTGCATCCGCATCCGGCCCGTGAGGGTCTTCTCGTCGGCCTCTTCCAGGCCGGCGGTGTCGATCACCCGGAACTGGAGGCCGCCGAACGCGACGTCGCCCTCGCGCCGGTCGCGGGTCACGCCCGGGCGGTCGTCGACCAGCGCGAGCTTCTTGCCCACGAGGCGGTTGAACAGGGTCGACTTGCCGACGTTCGGCCTCCCGACGATCGCGACGGTCGGCATATCCATGGTGGTTCTCGAGACAGTCCGGACGATGAAATCAGCGCGTGATCGGCGGGGGCGGCGCGGCGGGCTCGGGCTTGGCGGCGGTCACGGTCACGGGACCGCCCGCCACGATCGCCGCGTAGACCTCGATCCGCTCGCGCAGGTTCCGCGGCGTGTCGGGATCGGCCACGATCTGGTCGAACCAGCGGCTGGCGTCCTCGTAATCGCCCTTCTTCAGGGCGGCGAGGCCCAGCATCTCGCGGGCGGTGTGGCGGAACGGCGTCCCGGCCGCGAGGCCCTGGAGGTTGGCGAGCGCCGGGTCCGGGTTCGGCCCGTCGAGGCGCAGCAGCGCGGCGCGCAGGCGCGCGAGGTCGCGCAGGCCGTCGCCGAGGCCGGTATCGTCGGCGAGCTTGTCGAACTCCGCCGCCCCCGCCGCCGGATCGCGCTTGCCGGCCTCGGCCGCTGCCCGGAAGCGGGCGAGCAGGCGGTAGCCGGCCGGGCCCTGCGCCTCCAGCGTGTCGAAGGCCTTGTCGGCCTCCGCGACCTTGCCGTCCTTGGCGAGGCGGTTGGCGTCGTCGAACTGCACCGAGGCCACCTCGGCGGCCGCGCGCTGCTGGGCCTGCCAGTAGCGCCAGCCCGCGACGCCCGCCACCACGAGCACGGCGAGCGCGATGATCACGCCGCTGTAGCGTTTCCAGATCTGGAGGATCCGGTCGCGGCGGTAATCCTCGTCGACCTCGCGAAGGAACTCGTTGTTCTCGGCCATTCTATCCCGGCCCGCATGATTTCAGCGGACCACCTCGTCTCGTTCGGGCCCCGCGCCTAACACACGGGCGGCGGGTTGGCGACAGGCCATGTCTCAGGCCATGTCTCAAGCATGTCTCAAGGGCCGCCTCAGGTGCCGCCGCGGGTGCCGGCTCAGGCCGCGCTGCCCGGCCAGACCGGCACGCCGATCACCGGGTAGTGCAGGTAGCGGGCGAAGACGAACCACGCGGCCGTGCCGATCACCAGGGCCAGGACGTCGTTGCGCCAGCCCAGGGGCGCCGTCGCCGGGCCGCCGTGCTGGGCCGCGACCGCCCCGGGGGCGAGGTCCCGGCGCTTGGCGCTGATCCGCGCGGCCACCGCCCAGGCGAGGAAGCCGCCGAACAGCAGCATCGAGCCGAGATCGCCGTTGGCGAGGAGGTGCGCCGTTGCCCAGATCTTCACGGCGAGCAGCATCGGGTGCTTGGCCTTGGCGCGGATATGGCCCGGCAGGTAGGCGGCCGCGAGGCAGACGAAGGCGGCCCAGACCAGGGTCAGGGCGAGGTGGCGCGTCCAGACGGGCGGATCCCAGACCGGGATGTAGCCGGCGAGCCGGTAATCGTGGAAGCCGATCCCGATCAGCACGAGGCCGAGCAGCGACAGGGCGGTGTAGCCGAGCTTGTAGCGGCCCTCGCCGATCCGGCCGACGATCGCGGCGCGCCGGGTGCGGGCCATCGAGAAGGCGTGCGTGCCGAGGAACAGCACCAGCCCGAGGATCAGGAGAACCATGGATGACTTTCGGTCGGGCCGCGCGCGTCCGGTCGGCGGCGAGCACGCGGCAAGCACTCTGTAAGGGTTCTCAAGCGAATCTCCGCCTGTTTGTCCAGGCGCGGCCGGGACGCAGCCGGGTGGCGACCATGGGATGGGCGAACGGGATCGCCGGACGGGCGCGCGCCGCGCGCCGCGGATCCGGAACGGCCGCGCGGCGCATCCTCCCGACTCTGCTCCCGCTCCTCCCGCACGCAGCCGCGGCCGCGCCCGAGCCGCCGCTCTCGGCGCTGACCCTGGTCGGGCCGCCCGCGCTCGTCTTCAAGGCGGGGCGCGACGCCTGCGACGGCGCCGACGTGCCCGACGCGCCGGCGCGCGCCTTCCGGGACGCGTCGGGCGCGGTGGCGCTCTACGGGATGCATTACCGCAACCGGGCGCTGCGCGGCCCCGACCTCGAACATCTCAAGCTCGACTGCGCGGTGGTGCTCGATTCGGGCGAGAAGCCCGACCCGGCCGCCTACGACGACCGCTCCTGGATCACCGCGACCTGGACCGACGACGGGACCCGCGTGGCCGCGCTCCTCCACCACGAGTACCAAGCCAACGAGCATCCCGGCCGCTGCCCGGCCGCCAGCTACATGGCCTGCTGGTACAACACGATCACCGCCGCCGCCTCGGCGGATGGCGGCCGCAGCTTCGCGCGGCAGAGCCCGCCCACGGTCGTCGCCGGGGCGCCGTTCCGGCAGGAGATCGACCAGGGCCGCCACCGCGGCTTCTTCAACCCGTCGAACATCGTGGCCGACGGAAGGTGGCGCTACGTCCTCGTCTCGACCACCGGCTGGACCCGGCCCGGCAGCGATCAGGAGGCGGGGGTCTGCCTGTTCCGCAGCGACGACCCGGCCGACCCGACCCGGTGGCGGGCCTGGACCGGCACCGGCTTCACCGCCGCCTTCCCGGACCCCTACCGCGCCGCCCGCCCGAACACGGCGACCTGCCGGCCGGTCGGGCCGTTCCCGGGCCCGGTCGGCGCCGTCGTCCGGCACCGCGGCTCCGGCGCCTGGATCGCCGTGTTCATGGCCAAGGCGGGGGAGGGCTTTCCCCAGTCGGGCTTCTACTGGACGACCTCCCGCGACCTGGTCACCTGGGACAGCCCGCGCCTGCTCCTGGAGGGCGCGACCCTCTACGACGACCCGTGCGCGGCGACGGCGCCGCTCCTCGCCTACCCGTCGCTGCTCGACCCGGACGCGCGCGGCCGCAACTTCGACGACGTCGGCGACCGGGCGCTGCTGACCTACGCGAGCCTGCGCACGGAGGGCTGCACGATCACCTCCGACCGCGACCTGCTGCGCCGACCGGTGGCGATCCGCGTCTGGCCCTGATCCCGCTCGACCGACGGGCCCCTCCCGCGCGACACCGACCCGAGCTTCGGCCGCATCCCACCCGACCGGGCCGCGGCTCTACGGAGCGGGCCGGCCGAGCGCCACCGTGTAGGACGGGCCGGCCGCGACGGAGCGCCCGGAAACGCCGATCCGCTGGCAGAGCACGGTGCCGAGGGTCACGCTCAGCATCAGCGCGGTCGCGGAGAGCAGGACCGTGGTCGCCCGGGCATAGGCGCGACCGGCATGGATCAGCAGGCAGCCGAACGCGAAGATCGCGACGGCCTGGAACAGGTGCTGCACGGGCGACGTCCTCTCTGGCGGCGGACGCGCGGTCCAGGCCGGCCGGGATCGAGCGCCATCGTGTCCGAGCGGCGTGAAAACGCGGTTAACGTCGGGTATAGCTGGCTCCGGAGTCGCCCGCTTAGAGAGAATCCGCATGTCGCGTTCGAGGGTTCCGGAGGCGCAGAGCCGCCCCGGCGGGACGGGGGTGATCCCGTCCCAAGACACGGCGATCCTGGGATCGGGCGCCGTCGGCGCGGGGGCGATCGGGGCGTCGGCCCTGGGCGCCCTGGCCCTCGGGGCCGCGGCCCTCGGCGTCGTGGCGGTCGGCGCCTTCGCGATCGGCCGCCTCTCGGTGGGCCGCGCCCGGGTCGGCACCCTGGAGGTCGGCTCGCTGGAGATCGACACGCTCACGGTGCGGTCGGTGCGGATGCCGGACCGCGGCTGAGCCGCGGCGGCGGGCTCGGCACCGGGAGAAGTGTGAGGAGGGGAGCGATGACCGATCGGAAACCGCCCTTCCGGCCCGCGGACGCGGTCGACGCCCTCGGCGAGGTCGAGGGCGATTTCGTCCTGCCGCTCTGCCTGCCCGGAGCCAACCTGCTGATCGGCGAGGACCTCGCCATGCTGGTCCTCGACACGATCCACGGGCAGCGGGTCGGCCTGCCGCTGAGCCAGCAGGGCGCGGCCGACCTCCACGCGGTCCTGGGCGAGGCCCTGCGGCTGCTTCAGGCGCGGGACCGCGGCCCCATCCAGTAGGGTGCTCGCGCCGCGGCGAAAGGCTTCGTTGAGGCGGCCGGGCTAGACAGGCCCCGGTTCCTCTCCAGGGCGGCCGATGCGCGCTCCGTTGCTTCTCCTGCTGCTGACCTGCGCCGCCCCAGCGCAGGCCCGGCCCGCCACCTTCCTGGCGGTGCACGCCGTCGGCATGGCCGCGCTGCCGCCGGTCCCGCCCGCGCCTGCGGCCGCACCCGCACCGGTCGCCGCCGACGCCCGCGCCCGCTACCTGCCGCTCATCGCCCGCGAGGCCGCCGGCACCGGCCTGCCCCTCGCGGTGGCCGACGCCGTCGCGCGGATCGAGAGCGGCTACGACCCCACCGTGGTCGGCAGCGTCGGCGAGGTCGGCCTGATGCAGGTCCGCCCGACCACCGCGGCGATGCTCGGCTTCCGCGGCACCGTCGCGGAGCTGGCCTCGCCGGAGATCAACGTCCGCTACGGCGTCCGTTACCTCGCCGAGGCGTGGCGCCGGGCCGACGGCGACCTCTGCCGCGCCCTCATGAAGTACCGGGCGGGCCACGGCGCGGAGGCGATGTCGCCGCTGTCGCAGCTCTACTGCGCCCGCGCCCAGGCGATCCTCGGCAACCCGGAGGCGCGCGTCGTCCGGGCGAGCGCCCGCGCGGCGGCTCCGGTCGGTCTCGCCGCGCGCCCCTCGGGCCCCGCCCACCGGTCGCGCGTCGCCGCCGTCCCGGCGAAGCCGATGTCGTTCTGGGAGGCGCACCGCGCGCGCATCGCCCGGCTCAACGCCGCCGTGGTGTCGCGGTGGCGGGCGCGCGGCTGGTCGGCCGCGCCCGACGGCGCCTCCGGCGAGCCGGCCGGCGGCTAGCGCCTCTCACGCCTCGGCTTCGGCCTCCGGCCCGTCCGAGCGGGCGCCGCGGGCGACCTCGCGCATCGCCGTGTCCGGCAGCGGCCTCTGGAGCCGGAGCGCCTCCGCGGTCGGCGCCTCCAGCCACGTCGCCCACTCCTCCGGCTTCGTGAGCAGCACCGGCATGGCCTTCGGATGGACCGGCCCGACGACGCCGTTCGCCTCGGTGGTCAGGAAGGCGAAGAGCCGGTGCTCCTCGGCGACCCGGTCGGGGTTCTCGCGCTTCGTGCCGCGCACGCCGGTCCAGGGCCGCCAGATCCCCGCGAAGGCGAAGAGCGGCCGGTCCTCGTCGAGGGCGAACCAGACCGGCGTCTTGCGCGGCCTGGTGTCGGCGTACTCGCTGAAGGCGGTGACCGGCACGAGGCAGCGGTGGGCGACCCCGAGCCAGGGCCGCCAGTGCGGGCTCGCGGCGTTGCGCACGTTGGTGATCGGATGCTCGCCGAACGCCTTCGGCCCCGGCATGCCCCAGCGCATCATCGCGAGGTCCCGGCCGGTCGCGCCGGTCAGGACCACCGGCGCCAGCTGGTCGGGAAAGATAGCCGGCAACAGCGGGAGGTTTCCGGTGCGATCCTCCGCGATGCCGAAGGCCCGGCGCAGGTCCGCGGGGCCGGTCCGCAGGCTGTAGAGATTGCACATGGACGTCCCGCGCGGTCGGTGAGCACGGGGCCGGCTTACACGTTTCCGGGACGCCGCGCACAGCCCGGCGGTGCGGGCGCGTCCCGGCCGGTCGCAGACCGGGACGCCGCCGCCTCAGTTCAGGTGGAACACCACCTTCACGCAGCCGTCCTTCTTGTCGCGGAAGGCCTTGTAGAGGTCCGGCCCCGCCGCGAGGTCCTGCGAGCGGTGGGTGATCAGGGAGGTCGTGTCGATCTTGCCCTCCTGGATCAGCTTGGTCAGCGGCTCGAGGTAGCGCTTCACGTGGGTCTGCCCGCTCTTGAGGGTCAGGCCCTTCTGGACGATCGAGCCCATGTTGACCGGGATCGGCCCGCCGTAGACGCCCGGCACCGAGACGATCCCGCAGGGGCGGACCGCCTTGATGGCCTCGGCCAGCGCGTAGGGCCTCTCGGTGGCGGTGAGCTTCTCCTGCACCGTCGACAGCATGCCGGTGAGACCGCCGTGGCCGGCGCTCGCCTCCATGCCGACGCAGTCGATCACGCCGTCGGCGCCCTGGCCCTTGGTGATCTCCTTGATCCGCTCGAACACGTCCTCGTTCATGAAGTCGATGACGTCGGTGGCGCCGGCCTTCTCGGCGAGGGCGATCCGCTCGGGTACGGTCTCGATGGCGATGATCCGCCCCGCTCCCATGATCTTCGCCGACTGGATCGCGAAGATGCCGACCGGGCCGGTGCCCCAGACCGCGATCGTCTCGCCGCCCCGGATCTCGCAGTGCTCGGCGCCCTGCCAGCCGGTGGGCAGGATGTCGGTGAGGAACAGGACGGACTCGTCGTCCATGCCGTCCGGCACCTTCATGGGCGCGACGTCCGCCATGGGCACGCGCACGTACTCGGCCTGACCGCCCGCGTAGCCGCCGGTGAGGTGCGAGTAGCCGAACAGGCCGGCCGTCGTGTAGCCGAACTGCGCGGCCGCCATCTCGGCGTTGCGGTTCGAGCGCTCACACACGGAAAAATTGCCGAGCTTGCACTGCCGGCAGGAGCCGCAATTGATGTTGAAGGGCACGACGATCCGGTCACCCTTCTTGAACTTGGTGAAGCCCTGTCCGACCTCGACGACCTCGCCCATGAATTCGTGACCGAGGACGTCGCCGCTCTTCATGGTCGGCATCAGGCCGTCCATCAGGTGCAGGTCCGAGCCGCAGATCGCGCAGCTCGTGACCTTGATGATGACGTCGCGGGAATCCTCGATGACCGGATCCGGGACCGTGTCGCAGCGGATGTCGTTGCGGCCGTGCCAGCACAGTGCCTTCATGGCGTCGTCTCTCCGGGAGCTCTCGGGATCGCGGCCGTCTCGGCCGTTCTTCCGTAAAGCCCGCCTCGGTACGGCCAAGTTCCGGAGCCGCCGCCCGACCGCCTCGGGCGAAGGGGTTTACAAATGTTTCACGTGAAACAGCCCCGTTCACCGGCGCTTTACGACTCGCGCCGGCCAGGTCCGGATCAGGCGATCCCGTCGATGCCGATCCCGAGCTGTTCCGGTCCCCGGAGCGACGCGCCCGGCCTGTAGGGCGGCGGATCGACCGCGAGGCGCGGGGCGACGAGGCGGCGGCTCAGCGCCACCAGGGCGATCTCGGCCTCGAGCCGCGCCAGCGGCGCGCCGACGCAGTAGTGCAGGCCCCCGCCGAAGCCGAAATGCTCGATGTCGCCCCGGTCGGGATCGAAGCGGTCGGGCTCCGCGAACCGGTCGGGATCGCGGTTGGCGGCGGCGAACATCAGGATGACGGGCGCGCCCTTCGGGATCATCTCGCCGGCCACCGCGATCGCGCCGAGGGCCTTGCGGGTCCGGAAATGCACCGGCGGCTCGTAGCGCAGGACCTCCTCGATCAGGCGCGGCGCGCGCTCCGGATCGGACCGGAGCCGCTCCAGCTCCTCGGGATGCCGGAGCAGGGTCAGCATGGCGTTGGTGATGAGGTTCACGGTGGTCTCGTGGCCGGCGACCAGCAGCAGGACCGCCGTCGACAGGAGGTCGAAGTCGCTCATCTGCTTCCGGCCGTCCGGACCGGGGGCGGCGAGGCCGCTCAGCATGTCGTCGGCCGGGTGCCGCCGCTTCTCGCGGATGAGGTCGCGCATGTAGGCGGCGATCTCGTCGAAGGCGCCGACGATCTGGCGCCGGGTCGCGTCGTCGTGGCGCGCGTCCGGCTCGACGGCCGTGGCGAGATGCGTCGCCCAGGCCTGGAACCGCGGCTCGTCCTCGCGCGGCACGCCGAGCAGCTCGCAGATCACCGTCACCGGCAGCGGGTAGGAGAGGTCGCTCACGAGACAGACCTCCCGCCGGTCCCGGCACGCGTCGATCAGGGCGTCCACCTCCCGGGCGATCCGCGGCCGCAGCGCCTGCACCCGCGCGATCGAGAATTCCCGCATCACCAGGCTGCGCAGCCGGTCGTGGTCCGGCGGATCGCGGAAGATGAACGGGCGGTGCGTGGCGCTGATGCGGTTCTTGATCGGGTTGAGGATCAGGTCCTTGAGCGGGTTGCCGGTGCGGGGCCGCCGGGGCGGCGGCAGGTCTTCGGAGCTGAGCCGCGGGTCGAACAGCAGGCTGCGGATCGCCGCGTGCGTGGAGACGACGTAGCTGCCGTCGCGCTGGCGGGAGACCGGCTGCCGCCGCAGCCGTCGATAGAGCGGGTACGGGTCGGCCCGGTTGGCCGGATCCATCACGGCGGCGAACAGCGCGTCGTCAGACATCGACGGTCTCGGCGGAAGGTCGCGCCGGGGCGGCGCGGCGCGGCGGGAAGCCCGGGGCCGCCATCTCGACGCGGGGCCGGTCGGTGGCGTCGGTGATCGGCGGGAACGGGTCGCCGGCCGTGATCGCCTCCGCGTAGGCCGGCAGCCAGCGGGCCTGATCGAACGAGACGGCCGCGACGCTGCGCCCGGCGCGGCCGTAGACGGCGAGGAAGCGGCGGGAGGCCCGGGACCCCTGCACCACAGCGACGGAATCGGCGCCGTCAGGGAGCCCGACCAGCTTGATGTTGATCCCGAACTGACTCGACCAGAAGGCCGGCAGGTGGCCGTAGGGGCGCTGGTCGCCGGGGCCTGCCAGCAAGTTGCGCGCGGCGTGCGCGGCCTGCTCGACGGCGTTGCCCCAGTGCTCGACGGCGATCAGGCGGTTGCCGTAGAGCGGGATCGGCCACCGGGCGACGTCGCCCGCGGCGTAGATGTCCGGGCAGGGCGCCCCGGCGGCGTCGAGGACCCGGCAGGCCGCGTCGCAGGTCACGCCGCCGGCATCGGCGCGCAGGCCCGCGTCCCGCAGCCAGCCGGTCGCCCGGGTCGCCCCCAGGGCGGCGATGACCAGGTTGGTCTCGATAGCGCTGCCGTCCGCCAGCCGGGCCCGGGCGACGTGCCCGGACGCGTCACCCTCGAAGGCCCGCACCATCGTGCCGGGGCGGAACGTGGCGCCGGATTCCCGCAGGCGCTCGGCGATCACGCCGCCCACGAAGGCCCCGAGACCCCGGGCCAGGGGCGCGGCGTTCGGGTCGACCAGGGTCACGGGCAGCCCGAGGTCGCGCAGGCAGGAGGCCGCCTCGCAGCCGATCAGGCCGCCGCCGACGATGAGCACCTGACGCGGGCGCGCCAGCAGGGCGTCCCGCAGGCCGGCCGCGTCGTCGCGCCCCCGCAGGGTGAAGATGCCGGCGAGCCCGCCGCCGGTCTCGGCCGGCCAGGGCCGGGCCTCGGCGCCGGTGCAGATCAGCAGGGCCTCGTAGGCCAGCGCCGAGCCGTCGGCGAGCCGGAGCGTGCGGGCCGCCCGGTCGAGGGCGACGGCCGGGCTCCCGAGGCGCCAGCGGGCGCGCAGATCCGCCAGTTCCGGCAGCCGGGTCGCGTCGGCGGCGAGTTCGCCGGCGAGCACGTGCTTCGACAGGGGCGGGCGGTCGTAGGGGCGGTACGGCTCGGCGCCGACCAGGGTGAGCGGGCCGTCGTAGCCGCCCCGGCGCAGCGCCTCGGCGCCGCGCAGGCCGGCGAGCGAGGCCCCGACCACCACGATGCCGGCGGGTTCGGGGCTCACGGCGCGCCCCCGTCGTCCGGGCCGGCCTGGAGGCTGATGGCGCGGACCGGGCAGGCCTGCACGGCCCGCTCGATGGCGCCGCGGCGGTCGGCCGGGGGCGCGGGATCGTAGAACAGGATCTCGTGGCCGCGGATCGCGAAGGCGTCCGGCGCGGCGTAGCAGCACTGGGCGTAGCCCTGGCAGCGGTTGAGATCCACGACGACCCGGAGCGCCGCCGCGTCGGAGGCCGGCTTCACGCCGACCTCGCGAGCGGGCGCGCGATCCCGGCATCGGCCACGGCGCGCGCGAGATCGTCCAGAGCCGTCAGGATCGACGCCATGGCGTCCCGGGCCGCGAAGGCGTCCCGCAGCGCCCCGGCGCGCGCGCGGAAGCCGGGCTCGTCGAGCACGCGCGCCACCGCGGCGCCGACCGCCTCCGGGCCCGGCGCGTTGGTCCCGAGGTTGATCCCGACGCCGGACCAGCCGATGCGCGCGTTCACCTCCGCCTTGTCCTCGGTCAGGCCGGCCGAGACGATCGGCACGCCGGCGGCGAGCGCCTGCGAGACGCTGCCGTAGCCGCCGTTGGTCACGAGCACGCTCACCCGCGGCAGCAATTCGCGGAACGGCAGGAAGCACGACACGCGGGCGTTGGCCGGAACCGGAACCTTCAGCGCGTCCACGGGGCGGCCGCCGGTGGTGGCCAGGACCAGCAGATCGTCCCGGTCGGCCAGGGCGGTCAGGGTCGGCTCGACCAGCTCGCCGAAATCCGCGTTGGCCAGCGTGCCCTGGGTGACCAGCACGACGGGCCGGCCCGCCGCGTTCGCCGCCTCCAGATCGGGCCACCAGCCCGGGAGCGGCGCGGGCGGGGTCGGCGGCTGGAGAAGGCCGATGAAGCGCAGGCCCGGCGGCAGGGTGCCGTACTCGTACTCGAAGCCCGGCACGGTCGGCTGCAGGAACAGGTCCGGCAGGACCACGATCGAGTGGGGCAGGGATGCCGGCAGGGGCGGCAGGCCGAGCGCGGCGAGCTTCGCGTCCGTGTAGGCCCGCACCGGGTTGACGAAGGCCGCGTCCATGCCGGCCTTCAGGGTGGCGTAGCGGACGAGGTCGTCCCGGTCGCGGGCCGGCGGCAGGCCGAGGCCCACGGGCGCGTGGTCGGGCCGGTCGAGGAACAGGATGCTGACGTTGACGGTCACGATCGGCGGCCGCTGCGCGCTGTCGAGGAGCAGCGGCAGCGCGCCCAGGAACATGCTGCCGGCCAGGATCACGTCGGGCGTCTCGGCCGCGATCAGCGCCCGCAGGGCGGCGGCCTGGACCGGCATCGGATCCACGAACCGGCGCTCGAACTCGCGGCGGTAGCGCTCCGGGCCGGCCGGCAGCTCGGTCTCGCGGTACTCGGCGGCGTGGTTGTCCGCGTAGGGCGCGAAGCGCAGGCCCGCCGCCTCGACCTTCGGCCGGAAGGCCGGGTCGGTGAGCACGAGGACGGAATCCCCCCGGGCCGCCGCCGTCCGGCCGATGGCGAGGAGCGGGTTCACGTGGCCGGTGAGCGGCGTCGCGGCGATCAGGATCTTCATCACGGCCTCCTCGCGCCGCCGGTCGTGCCGGCGTCGCTCCTGCTCGGGTGCCGGCGCTTTCAGGCGCGGGCGCCCCGTGGCCCCCGGCGCGCCGGACTCACAGGGGAAATCGCCGCCGGTCCACCGCAGTTACACAACCCCAGGGTGCTTGGTGCGGCGCCGCACCATCGCATCCGGTTGAAGCCCGACGCAATATCGGAGTGTCACAGGCCACAGCGATCGTGCGGCCTGCCGGCACGCGGCGCGTCCTCCGTTCGGACGACGGCGGACCGCGGCTGACCGCGACCTCAGTCGACCACGACGACCCGGTTCGGCAGCTCGTCGGGGTCGCCCGGACCCGCCGGGAGATGTTCCGCCAGGCAGGCCCCGACGCGCGCGACCGCGGCGGTCAGGCCGTCCTCGATGGCGCCGCGCCCCAGCGCCGGTATCAGCTCGGCGAGGATCCCGTCCCAGGCGGAGGGCGGGATCTCCCGCAGGACCCCGAGATCGGTGACGATCTCGGCGTGCCGCTCGGCGAGCGACAGGTAGAGTAGGATCCCGGTGCGCCGGCGCGTCAGGCTCAGGCCGCGCGACCAGAAGGCCCGCCGGGCCGCCTCCCGGGCGCGGGCGCGACGCAGGCGGCGCGGCACCAGGGCCATGCGCAGCCGCTCGTTCTGGCTCGCCGCGAGGATCGCCGCCACGAGGGCCGCCTGCGCCAGCAGGATCGACGCGGCGCTCCAGGCGGTCAGGGCGATCAGCGGCCAGGGCAGGACCAGCGCCGCGACGAGCGCGGTGAGCAGCACGATCGAGCGGTAGGCGCCGGCGCGCCGGCTCACCATCACGACGATCTCGCCGGAGGTCCCGGCCTCCGCGCGCCCGACCGCGTGTGCCAGCCGCTCCCGCGCTTCCGGTGTCAGGACAGCCGCGCGTCTACCAGTCACCGGAGGCCCCTCCGCCGCCCGACGAGCCGCCGCCGCCGGAAAACCCACCGTCGAAACCGCCCGAGGAGCCGCCCGAGCCGCCGTCCGAGAAGCCGCCGCCCCAGCCGCCCGAGCCGGGCCCCGGCAGGATGACGAGGCCGCCGGGCCTCGACCGGCCGCCCCGGCTCATGCGCCACGCGACGAAGACCACGATCAGGAGAAGGATGACGAAGACCGCCACCTGGGCGGGATCGACCTCGTCGGCCCGCACCTCGGGCTTGCGCTGCCAGTCCTGCGCGTCTCCGGCCAGGATCGACAGGATGCCGTCGACGCCGGCGTCGAGGCCGCCGAAATAGTCGCCGGTCTTGAAGCGCGGCGTGATGGCGCTCGCGATGATGACCTTGGACAGGGCGTCGGTCAGCGCCCCCTCCAGGCCGTAGCCGACCTCGATCCGGACCTTCCGCTCGCTCGGCGCCACCAGCAGCAGGACGCCGTTATTGGTTTTGGCCTGCCCGAGCTTCCAGTCCCGGAACAGGCGGTTGGCGTAGTCCTCGACGGTCGTGCCCTGCAGGTTCGGCACCGTGGCGACGACCACCTGATCCGAGGTCTTGTCCTCGTGTGCCTTGAGCTTGGCCTCCAGGGTGCCGCGCTGCTCCGGCGTCAGGATGCCCGCCGCGTCGACCACGCGTCCGGTCATCGGCTGGAAGGTCAGCTCGGCCGCCATCGCCCCGATCGCGGTGATCGTCAGGCACGCCGCCAGGACGGCGAGCGACAGGACGTGCCGCGCCCGGACGGGCATGGCCCGGCACACGGTCCGGCCCATATGCGCCACCCTAGAACTTCACGTTCGGCGGCCGGTCGGCGTTCGGCGTGGCCGTGAAGGTCTCCATCGGCTTGGCGTCGGGGTACAGCACGGCCGCGATCCAGCGGCCCGGGATCGTGCGCACCTCCGTGTTGTAGGCCTGGACCGCCGTGATGTAGTCGCGCCGCGCCACCGCGATGCGGTTCTCGGTGCCCTCCAGCTGGGATTGCAGGGCGAGGAAGTTCTGGTTCGACTTGAGGTCGGGGTATCTCTCCACCGTCACCAGCAGGCGACCGAGCGCGCCCGAGAGCTGGTTCTGGGCGTCCTGGTACTCCTTGAACTTCTGCGGGTCGCTGACCGTGGAGGCGTCGACCTTCACGCTCGACGCCTTGGCGCGCGCCTCGGTGACGCCGATCAGCACGTCCTTCTCCTGCTGGGCGTAGCCCTTCACGGTCTCGACGAGGTTGGGGATCAGGTCGGCCCGGCGCTGGTACTGGTTCTGCACCTCGCTCCACGCGGATTTGGCCTGCTCCTGCAGCGTCGGCACCCGGTTGACCGCTCCGCAGCCGGAGAGACCCGCGGCCACCAGGATCACCGAGAGCACGCCGAGGAGGCGCGCCGCGGGCGATGTCCGGCGCACCGCGCCGGCCGTCAGCGTCGTTCCCATATCGTCCCCCATCTGCCGGCCGAGACTCGGCCGCTTGATCACGAGCCCGAGAGATAAGGGCCGGAACCGCCAAGGTAAGGCCCTCGCCCACAGGGTCTTGAAGGTTTGTGGCGCGGCCCGCTAAGGGCGTCGGCAACGGACCGGGTCGGCGCACGTTCGGACCCTCGAGCCGATGGTCCGGCCGGGGATCGATCGGCGCGGCGCCGCGGAGGCCGGGAATGGATGCAGCACTCGCCGATCATGTCAGGGCCGCCAGCGCCGACGCGCGGCGCCACGCCCGCGCGTACCGGGCGCCGTCCGGCAAGGACGCGCTGCCCTGGTCGGTCATCGAGACGTTCGACGCCCGGGTCCGGGGCCACCTCGCCCGCGATCCGCGGATCGAGGACGAGCGCGACCGCGTCCTGATCGCCGCCGTGAAGCTCGCCGAGACGCCGGTCGAGGAGGGCGACGAGAGCGTTGCCGCAGCGCGCGCCCATCTGGTCGACGCGATCGACTACCTGGAGCAGGCGGTGCTGCGGTTCGGCCTCGTCAACCGGGAGGGGGCCAAGGCCGGGCTCGGCACCTACGGCCAGCCGGTCGGATCGCGCGACTGACGGTGCCCCCGGATCGAGCCGCCGGATGTCCGCCGACCTGCCCGCGGCCGCGACCCTCAGCCGCCTCGACCTGAAGACGCTCCGGCTGTTCGCGGCCATCTGCGCGGAGGGCACCCTGAACGGCGCGGCCCGCCGGGCGGCCATCGCGCCCTCGGCGGTGAGCAAGCGCCTCGCCGAGCTGGAGCACGCGCTGGGCTGCACCCTGCTCACCCGCGAGCCGCGCGGCATGCGGCCCACCCCGGCGGGCGAGACCCTGCTGCACCACACCCGCCGGATGCTGGCGAGCGCCGAGCAGATCGCCCTGGAACTCGCCGAGCACGCCCGGGGCGTGCGCGGATTCGTTCGGGTGCTCGCCAACCTCTCGGCCATCGTGGAGTTCCTGCCCGAGGACCTGCAGGCCTTCCTGGCGGCGCAGGACGGGATCCGGGTCGACCTGGAGGAGCGGCCGAGCGGCGGCGTCGTCGCCGGCGTCGAGGAGGGCTTCGCCGATCTCGGCCTGTGCGCCGACAACACCGACACCCGCAGCCTCACCGCCTACCCGTACCGGAGCGACCGCCTCGTCCTGGTGATGCCGGCCGGGCATCCCCTGTGCGACCGCGGCGCCGTCGCGCTGGCCGACACCCTCGACTACGACCATGTCGGGCTGCACGCGGAGAGCTCGATCTACGCGGCCCTGCGCGACGAGGCCCGGCGCCTCGGCCGGCCGCTGCGGCTGCGCATGCACGTCCCGAGCTTCGACGCGATCTGCCGCATGGCGCAGGTCGGGCTCGGCCTCGGGACCGTGCCGGAGCGCGTCTACGCCCTGCTCGGCCCGCCGATGCGGCTCGCCGCGGTGCCGCTCACCGATCCCTGGGCCGCGCGCACGCTGCGCCTCGTGGTCCGCCCGGGCGCGCTGTCGCCCGCGGCGTCCCTCCTGCTGGAGCATCTCCGGGCCGCCGGCCGCTGAGCGTGCGTTCTCCCGCGGTGAACGCACGGTGGCGCATCGCGTTTGGACTTCGCCGCGGGAAGAGCCCTATCTCGGGGGCAACAAACGATGGAGGAGAGCCGTGTCCGGTCCGCTCAGCGGTATCCGCGTTCTCGAACTCGGTCAGCTGATCGCCGCGCCCTTCGCGACGCGGTTGATGGCCGAGTTCGGCGCCGAGGTCATCAAGGTCGAGCCCCCGGGGGAGGGCGATCCCCTCCGGAAGTGGCGCAAGATGCACGAGGGCACCTCGCTCTGGTGGTACCTGCAGTCGCGCAACAAGAAGTCGATCGCCGTCAATCTGAAGTCGCCCGAGGGGCTCGACATCGTCAAGCAGCTCGCCGCGAGCGCCGACGTGGTCGTCGAGAACTTCCGGCCCGGCGGCCTGGAGAAGCTCGGCCTCGGCTGGGACGTGCTCTCGGCGCTCAACCCGAACCTCGTGATGGTCCGGATCTCGGGCTACGGCCAGACCGGCCCCTACCGCGACCGGCCCGGCTTCGGCGCCATCGGCGAGTCGATGGGCGGCATCCGCTTCACCACGGGAAGCCCGGAGGCCCCGCCGGCCCGGGTCGGCGTCAGCATCGGCGACACCCTGGCCTCGCTCCACGGCGTCATCGGCGCGCTGATGGCCCTGCTGCGGGTCAAGACCGGGCAGGGCGCCGGCCAGGTGATCGACGTCTCGCTCGTCGAGAGCGTGTTCAACGTCATGGAGAGCCTCGTCCCGGAATACGACCTGCTGGGCGAGGTCCGGACGCGCACCGGCGGCGCGCTGCCGGGCATCACCCCGTCGAACACCTACCCGACGCGGGACGGCGGCTACGTGGTCATCGCCGGCAACAGCGACCCGATCTTCCGCCGTCTCATGACGGCGATCGGCCGTCCCGACCTCGCGGACGACCCGGCGCTGCGCAACAACGCGGGCCGCTCCCAGCAATCCGCGATGCTGGACGGCACCATCGCCGACTGGTCGAAGACCAAGAGTGTGGAGGAGGCGCTGGCCGTCCTCGACGCCGCCGACGTGCCGGCCGGCCGGATCTACTCGGTGGCCGACATCGTGGCCGACCCGCACTACCAGGCGCGCGAGATGATCCTGCAGGCGGAGCTGCCGGGCGGCACGGCCGTGAAGATGCCCGGCATCGTGCCGAAGCTCTCCGACACGCCCGGCGAGGTCCGCTGGCAGGGGCCGGCCCTCGGCGCCCACACCGATTCCGTCCTCGCCGAGCTCGGCCTCGACCCGGCGCGCATCGCCGCGCTGCGCGAGAAGGGAGCCGTGGCATGAGCGGCGATGCGCTGATCGTTCAGGAGGTCGCGACCCGCGACGGCTTCCAGATCGAGCCGGTCTTCGTGCCGACGGCCGAGAAGATCCGGCTGATCGACGCCCTGGCGGAGGCCGGCTTCAGCCGGATCGAGGTCTCGTCCTTCGTCTCGCCGAAGGCGGTGCCGGCGCTCGCCGACGCGGCCGAGGTCTTCTCCGGGATCCGGCGCCGGCCCGGGACCGTCTACGTCGCCCTGGTGCCGAACCCGAAGGGCGCCGAGCGGGCGCTCGCCGCCAGGGTCGACGAGATCAACCTCGTCGCCTCGGTGAGCGAGACCCACAACCGCGCCAATATGGGCATGAGCCCGGCCGACTCGATCGCCGGCTTCGCGCGGATCATGGATTCGGTGCGCGGCGCCCCGCTCAGCACCAACGCCACGGTGGCGACCGCCTTCGGCTGCCCGTTCGAGGGCGATCAGCCGGCCGACAGGGTCGTCGCGCAGGTGGAGCGCTACCTGTCGCTGGGCGTCGACGGCGTGACGCTGGCCGACACGACCGGCATGGCCAATCCCCGGCAGGTGAGCCGCCTCGTCGTGCGGGTCCTGCCGCTGGTCGGTACCGGGCGCCTGACGCTCCACTTCCACAACACGCGCGGCCTCGGCCTCGCCAACGTGCTGGCGGCCTACGACGCGGGCGCCCGGCGCTTCGACGCGGCGCTCGGCGGCCTGGGCGGCTGCCCGTTCGCGCCCGGCGCCACCGGCAACATCTGCACCGAGGATCTCGTCAGCATGGCCCACGAGATGGGCGTGCCGACGGGCCTCGACCTCCCGGCGCTGATCGGCCTGTCGCGGGACCTGCCGCGCCTCGTCGGCCACGACGTGCCCGGCCAGGTCGCCAAGGCCGGACGGCCCTGCGACCTGCACCCGGCCCCCGCCAGGGCGGCCTGAGCCGGAGACGGAGAGGGGCGGGCTCACAACGGCCCGCCCCACGCGTCGGACGCGACGCGCTCCCTCGCCCGAACGGGAGAGGGGACCCGCGCCTCGTCCGGCGAAGGCGGCATCGCCGTCGTGTGCCTTGAGCTGCGCCCGAACCTGACTTCGCGGGAAGCCGCCCGCCCGAAGGCGGCACCGCCCACGACACGTCCCCGAGAAACACACTACGGAGGAAACCATGACCGCAGCCCTGTCCGGGTCGCCGGCTGCCGTCGAGGCCGGCGCGGTGACGGAGACCGGCGTCGTCCGCAAGGTCGCGTGGCGGCTCATGCCGCTGATCATGATCTGCTACATGTTCGCGTTCTTCGACCGCATCAACATCAGCTTCGCCAAGTTCCAGCTCCAGAGCGACCTCGGCTTCAGCAACGTCGCCTACGGGCTCGGCGCGAGCATGTTCGTCGTCGGCTACGTGATCTTCGAGGTCCCCTCGAACCTGTTCCTCTACCGGGTCGGGGCGCGGCGCTGGATCGCCCGGATCATGATCTCCTGGGGCATCGCCACCGCGCTCATGATCTTCATCCGCAGCGAGTGGCACTTCTACGCCCTGCGCTTCCTGATCGGCGCCATGGAGGCGGGCTTCGCGCCCGGCATCCTCTATTACCTGACCATCTGGTTCCCGGCCTCGCATCGCGGGCGGATCACCTCGTTCATGTTCGTGGCCTCTGCCTTCTCGGGCATCTTCGGCGCGCCGGTGGCGGGGCTGATCCTCGGCGGCCTCAACGGCGTCGGCGGCCTCGCCGGCTGGCAATGGCTGTTCCTGGCCGGCGGCCTGCCCTGCCTCGTCCTCGGCGTGCTGGTGCTGATGCGCCTGGACGACCGGATCGCCGACGCGACGTGGCTCTCGGAGCCCGAGAAGGCGCTGCTGTCGAGCCGGATCGCGCACCACAACCGGGATATCGGCGACCACTCCCTCCTCGGGGCGATCAGGCAGCCGGGATTCCTGCTGATCGGGCTGATCTACTTCCTGCTCCAGATCGGCTCCTACGGCCTGAACTTCTGGGGGCCGGACTTGATCAAGACCGCGAGCGGCGGGCAGGCGGCGTCCGTGGGCTTCCTGACGGCGATCCCCTACATCTGCGGGGCGATCAGCATGGTGGTGATCGGGCGCCTGTCCGACGCCTCGGGCGAGCGGCCGAAATTCGTCGCCGGCCTCGCCATCGCGGCCGCGCTCGGCTTCTTCGGCGCCGGCCTGTTCGACAAGCACATCGTGCCGCTGATGGTCGCCCTGGCGCTGCTGGGCGCCGGCATCGTCGCGTCGATCCCGACCTTCTGGACGCTGCCGGCCAAGCTCGTCACCGGCGTCGGCGCGGCGGGCGGGATCGCGCTGATCAACACCCTCGGCCAGTTCGGCGGCATCGTCAGCCCGGTGATGGTCGGCTGGGTGAAGGACCTGACCGGCTCGACCACGCCGGCCCTGTACGGGATCGGCGTGCTCTGCCTCGCCGCCGCCGGGCTCGCGCTCTTCGCCATGCCGGCGAGCCTGCGCCGGAGCGACCGCGCGCCCTGACCGGGCGGCAGTGGGCGCCCCGGGTCGGATGACCTGCGGGGCGCCCGTGACGGCCGATTGCCGGTACGCGCGGTGTCAGACCGTGGCGATCCCTGAACCGGCGGGCGCAGGGGGCCCGGCCGGTGAAGCCGCCGGCATGGGCCAGCGGGCCGATCGACAGGCGGGTGCGGGCGGGATCGGCCGGGCGCGCGGCCGCCGCCAGCCGGCGCTCCCGGATCCGGTCGGCGATGGGCCGGCCGCCCGCGCGGAACACGTCCCGGAGCCGGAGAGCCGGCAGAGGGCCGGATGAGCGCGCGGCCGGCGCGCTTCCCGACCACGCGCAGCGCTCGGGAGCCGTCCTGCCTCCGGGCCGTCGGGGGCGCCGCCGCTGTCCGATGGCACCCCCCGCCGTACGCATTGCGACGGGCACGCGACCGGACGGTCCCGAGGCGTGGCACCGAGGCCGAGATCGCCCGAACTCGGGTTTCGGCACCGCTCTTCGCGCCCGAAAACAGTGAACGTATCAGTAACCATTGCCGAAATGCGTCCGGTTGCGCGGTGGAGCAAAAATCCTCGCGCCGTCGGACAAATCCCCGTCCGCCCAGATTGTATATTATCTGCAACCTCAAGAAACGGAGATAAATCAACTTGAGGTAAAAATCCCTCGGTCGCTTCGCGGCCGGGCCAGCCTCTCCCCGAGACCCGCGCGAGCCGGTCCGCCGGAGACGGGGCCCGGAGCGCGGGACGCCCTCCAACAGCGATGTCTCAGATGGACCATCTTATCGACCACCATTCAACCTTCATGCTCGAGAAGGTCGGCGCGATCGTCGCGGCCTACGTCTCGCGCAACGCGATCGAGGTCACGGCGCTGCCGGCGCTGATCGATCAAGTGCACGCGGCGATCGCGGTGCTCCGCTGCGCGCCGTCGGAATTCGGAAGGCGGGGGCTGAGCCAGTCGGAGGTCGATGCCTCGATCCAGGAGACCGGCCTGGTCAGCTTCATCGATGGCCGATCCTACCAGACCCTGAAGCGCCACCTCACCGCGCACGGCCTCACCCCCGAGGGGTACCGGGCGAAGTACGGCCTTCCGGCCGACTACCCGATGGTGGCCCCGGGCTACGCCGCGCGGCGCTCGGAGATCGCCCGGGCGATCCAGCTCGGCCATCAGCTCGGCCACAAGGCGGCCTGAGCGATGGCGCCCGACGCTTCCGCCGATCCGGCCCGGACCCGCGCGCCGTCTCCGGCGACGGCCTGCGCGAGCGACGCCCTGAGCCGCATCGCCGGCATCCTCGACGTGCCGGTGGCGAGCTTCTACCCGGATGCCGACCGGCCCGACGCGGCCATGACCCAGGCGGCCGACCTCGTCTCGGCCTTCGTGACGATCGACAGTCCGGCGGCGCGCCGGACCTGCCTGGCCTTCGTGCGGGCGATGGCGAGTTCCTGACGCGTCGGGGCACGCTGCAGGAAGCCGGAGACCGGGTCGCTGCGTCGGGGGGCGGAGCGCGGTCTCCGGCCCGGCCCCGCCGGCCGGACCGGTGTCAGAACACGTGGCGCAGGATGAAGAACAGCACGGCCGCGAGGGTGATCGCCGCCGGCAGGGTCAGGATCCAGGCGAGCGCCATGTTGCGCACCGTGGACATCTGGAGGCCGGAGCCGTTGGCCGCCATCGTTCCGGCGACGCCCGACGACAGGATGTGGGTGGTCGAGACCGGCAGGCCGTAGAGCTCGGCCAGCCCGATCGTGCCGGCGGCGACGATCTCGGCCGAGGCGCCCTGCGCGTAGGTCAGGTGAGTCTTGCCGATCTTCTCGCCCACCGTGACGACGATGCGCTTCCATCCGACCATGGTGCCGAGACCCAGCGCCAGGGCGACGCAGACCTTGACCCAGCCCGGGATGTAGCGCGTGCCGTCGTTGAGCAGGCCCGCGTAGCGCTTCAGGTCGGCCCTGTCGGCCTCCGAGAAATCGGCCCCGGCGCCCGGCAGCACGCGCACCGCGTCGGCGGCGAGGTACATGTCGCTGCGCAGGTTCTGGGTCTGGGCGGCCGGCACCGTGCGGATCGCGCCGTAATTCTTCACGCTGGCGGCGATGTCGTCGGAGAGCGCCGCCAGCGCCGCGTAGACGGGCGGCGTGTTCAGCGCCTTGGTCTTGAGCGCCTCCGTCACCGTCCGGCGCGCGGCGGCGGCGTCCGGAACCGACGCGCCGGGCGCGCGGGCGGAGAACACCGCGCTCGCCGCCGTCGAGGCCTGCACGAAGGCGGGCGTCGTGTCGTCCGCCATGGTGCGGTTGAGCGCGTAGGCGGTGGGGGCCGCGCCGATCAGGATCAGCATGATCAGGCCCATGCCCTTCTGCCCGTCATTGCCGCCGTGGAAGAACGAGACCAGCGTGCAGGTGAGGATCAGCAGGCCGCGGATCCACGGGGGCGGGGGCGCGTCGCCCTCGGGCGCCTCGTAGAGGTCCTGGCGGCGGACCGTGACCTTCAGGGCGAGCAGCAGCAGCGCCGCGAGCACGAAGCCGCAGACCGGCGAGAACAGCAGCGCCTTGAAGACGTTGAGCGCCTGGTTCCAGTCGACCCCCGCGGTGCCGTCGCCGCCGTTCATCAGCTGGTTGGCGAGGCCGACGCCGAGCACCGAGCCGATCAGCGCGTGGGACGACGAGTTCGGCAGCCCGAAGGCCCAGGTCCCGAGGTTCCAGAGGATGGCCGCCAGCAGCAGCGCGAAGATCATCGCGTAGCCCGCGTGCGAGCCGACGTTGAGGATCAGCTCGACCGGCAGGAGCGTGACGATGGCGTAGGCCACGGCGCCCGAGGACAGCATCACGCCGAGGAAGTTGAAGACGCCCGACCAGATCACCGCGACGAGCGGCGGCATCGAGTGGGTGTAGATCACCGTCGCGACCGCGTTGGCGGTGTCGTGGAAGCCGTTCACGAACTCGAAGGCGAGGGCGATCAGCAGGGCGAGGC
Source organism: Methylobacterium sp. C33D (assembly GCF_053345825.1). NCBI lineage: Bacteria > Pseudomonadati > Pseudomonadota > Alphaproteobacteria > Hyphomicrobiales > Methylobacteriaceae > Methylobacterium > Methylobacterium sp. C33D. Next base: position 15,734 of record NZ_JBKFAV010000012.1, on the reverse strand, counting down.
CGAGCAGCGCGAAGGCGCCGTAGGCCAGGGGCGCCTCCCCGACCGCGTTCATGTCCGCGATGAGGCTCACCACCGCGTAGCCGAGGCCCGCCACGAGGACGAGCAGGAACGCGACCACCCCGCCGAGATGCGTCCCGTGGTCGAGGCGGGGGCCGCCCGCCTTCCGGCCTCCCGCGGCCCCCGACGGCATCACGGCGGAATCGGACATGAACCCTCGCGCGGAATCTCTCGTGGTGAATGGGGATTAAAACCGCGCGGTGACGGTTGGGTGACGGCCCGCGACGCCCCGCGTCGGCGAGCGGGTCCGAGAGCGTCGGGCGGCGGCGCTGTCACACGCCTGACGCGGTCCGGCCGCTAGCGGACCGGACCGCTCGCCCGATCGCACGAGGGATCCGCATGATTGACGCCACGGTGCCGGCCCTGTCCCTCGGCGCGCTCCTGGCCGTCGTCCAGATCGGCAGCATCGCCGTCGCGGGCCGGCGCCTCGGCCGGGATCACGGCCCGTCGCGGTTCCCGGACGGCGCGGCCGTCTCCCTGGTCCGCCCGCTGCGCGGGGTCGAGGCCTACAGCGAGGAGATGCTCCTCCGCAGCTTCCGCCTCGACTACCCGGCCTACGAGCTGATCTTCTGCGTGGCCGACCCGGCGGACCCGATCGTCCCGATGGTGGAGCGCCTGATCGAGGCCCACCCGCACGTGCCGGCCCGCCTGATCCGCGGCGACGAGCGCGTCAGCGCGAACCCGAAGCTCAACAACTGCCTGCGCGGCTGGCGCGCCGCCGCCCACGACTGGGTGGTGCTCGCCGATTCCAACGTCGCCATGCCGCCGGACTACCTCCAGCGGCTCCAGGCGGCGTGGCGCGCCGATACCGGCCTCGTCTGCTCCACGCCGGCCGGCGCCCGCCCGGGCACCTTCATGGCGGAGGTGGAGTGCGCCTTCCTGAACACCCTCCAGGCCCGCTGGCAGTACGCCGCCGAGGCCTTCGGGCTGGGCTTCGCGCAGGGCAAGAGCATGCTCTGGCACAAGCCCTTCCTGGAGGGGCAGGGCGGCCTCCAGGCGCTGGCGGCCGAGATCGCCGAGGACGCGGCCGCCACCAAGCTCGTGCGCGCCGCCGGCAAGCGGGTCCATCTGGTGGCGAGCCCGTTCGAGCAGCCGCTCGGCCCGCGCGGCTTCCGGGAGGTCTGGTCGCGGCAGCTGCGCTGGGCGCGCCTGCGCCGCGTGACCTTCCCGCTGTTCTTCGCCCCCGAGATCGGCAGCGGCGTCCTGCTGCCGGCGCTCCTCGTCGCCCTCTGGGCCGGCAGCCTCGCGGGCCTCGCGGGCGCTGCCGGCCTCGCCGGCCTGTGCTATGCCGCCGAGTACCGGCTCGCGGTCCGCGCGGGCTGGCACCGCTCGCCCCGCACGCTGGCCGCCTTCCTGGCGCGCGACGCACTGATCCCGGCGATCTGGGTCGGCGCCTGGATGCGGAGCGCCATCGTGTGGCGGGGCAACGCCATGGACGTGCGTCCGCGGCGGGCCGCCGACGCGCGCACCTACGCGCCGACGGCCTGATCGCCCGGCGACCGGAGTCCCTGACGTGTCGCGCCGCTACGCCCTCTACTGCCTGCCCGCCCCGGGCTCCCGCCTCGAAGCCTTCGGGCGCGCCGTCCTCGGCCACGACAACGCCTCCGGGCTGCCGGTCCCCCACCCGGAGGGGCTGAGCGATCTCGCCGCCGTCACGGCGGGCGCGCGGGTCTACGGGTTCCACGCCACCCTCAAGGCGCCGCTGCGCCTCGCCCCGGGGGCCGGGGAGGCCGACCTCGTCGCCGCCGCCAGCGCCCTCGCGGACGCGCACCCGCCGGTGGCGGTGGGCCCGCTCCGGGTCGCCGCCCTCGGGCCGTTCCTCGCCCTGGTGCCGGAGGCCGCGCCGCCGGAACTCGGCCTCCTCGCCGCCGAGTGCGTCGCCGCCCTCGACCCGTTCCGGGCACCGCTCACCGAGGCCGAGCGCGCCAAGCGCCGGCCGGAGCGCCTCGACCCGCGCGGCCGCGCGCTCCTCGACCGCTGGGGCTACCCCTACGTGTTCGAGGCCTTCCGCTTCCACATGACCCTGACCGACGCCCTGCCGGAGGCGGAGCGCGATCCCTGGCACCGGCGCCTGTCCGAGGCCTACGCCGCCGCGGGGCCGGAGCCCCTGCGGATCGACGCCGTCAGCCTCCTGACCCAGGACGGGTCGGGGCCGTTCCGGCTCCTGGCGCGCCTGCCCTTCGGAGAGGCCCGTGGTTGATCGCCCCCTCGGCCTCGAACCCGCGCTCGATCCGAGCGCCCGGGTCGTCGACTGCCGCCTCGGCCGCTACACCGAAATCGGCGCCCGCACCCGCCTGACCGAGACAACCCTCGACGACTATTCCTACATCGGTGAGGACGGCGAGGTGATCTACACCGCGATCGGCAAGTTCTGCTCGATCGCCGCCAGCGTCCGGATCAATCCCGGCAACCACCCGATGGAGCGGGCGTCGCAGGCGCACTTCACCTACCGGGCGCGCGCCTACTGGCCGGAGGAACCGGACGAGCCCGCCTTCTTCGACCGGCGCCGGGCGAGCCCGGTGGCGATCGGCCACGATGTCTGGATCGGTCACGGCGCGGTCGTCCTGCCCGGGCGCACGATCGGCACCGGCGCGGTGGTGGGGGCGGGCGCCATCGTCACCCGCGACGTCGAGCCCTACACGATCGTGGTCGGCAATCCCGCCAGGCCGGTCCGGCGCCGCTTCCCGGAGGCGGTCGCGGACCGTCTGACCCGCTTAGCGTGGTGGGACTGGGACCACGAGCGCCTGCGCCGGGCGCTGCCGGATTTCCGCGGGCTGCCCGTCGAAGCATTCCTGGAACGCCACGAAGATTAAGTCGGCTATCGAAAGGCCGAGATGCTGCGCCGGCAAATATAATCGTCCCGAATACGTCATCCAATCGTCGTGAAACCGGCGTCTACGTGCGGCCGTTCCCCGGCGGATGGTGGCATGCTGGTTATCGAGGATCTCACGCGCCAGTACGGCGACCGGCGCGCCGTCGACGGCGTGTCGCTCCGGATCGAGCCCGGCAGCTTCGTCGGGGTGATCGGCCGCTCCGGCGCCGGCAAGTCGACGCTGCTGCGCCTCATCAACCGGCTGGCGGACCCGAGTTCGGGCCGCATCCTCCACGAGGGGCGCGAGGTCACGACCCTGCGCGGCCGCCCGCTGCGCGAGTGGCGCACCCGCTGCGCCATGATCTTCCAGCAGTTCAACCTCGTCGGCCGGCTCGACGTCATGACCAACGTGCTGATGGGGCGCCTCAGCCACGTGCCGACCTACCGCTCCCTGCTCCGGCAATGGTCCGCCGAGGATCGGGCCATGGCCCTCGCCGCCCTGGAGAGCTTCGACATGGGCGAGTTCGCCGGCCAGCGGGCCGACGGCCTGTCGGGCGGGCAGCAGCAGCGCGTCGCCATCGCCCGCGCCCTCGTGCAGGAGCCCGAGATCCTGCTCGCCGACGAGCCGGTCGCCTCCCTCGACCCGCGCAACACGCGGCTCGTGATGGACGCGCTCGCCGACGTGAACCGGCGCTACGGCATCACGGTGCTGTGCAACCTGCACTCCCTCGACCTCGCCCGCGCCTACTGCGACCGCCTCGTCGGCCTCGCGGCCGGGCGGGTCGTGTTCGAGGGCGGCCCCTTCGACCTCACCGAGGACGTGGCGCGCCGGCTCTACGGCCTGGAGGCCGGCGAGGTACTGGACGATTCCGCGCAGCGCGAGTCGGAGCAGCGGGCCGCGATGCCGGGCCGGCCCGGTCACGTGCCGGCGCGGCCGGTCCGCGAGGCCGCCCTCGGCGCCTGATCCGGGCCCCGGGCCCCAACGAACACCGCCAAAGCGCACCGCCAACGCGCACCGTCTTGGAAACGCCCGACCGGCCTCTGGCCGGCCGAACCTCGCCGACGCCACGAAGGACGACCCGATGATCACCCGACGCACCCTCGCCGCCGCCGCCGCGGCCCTCGCCCTCCTCGGCCTGCCGGCCGCCGCCCAGGACTGGAAGGCCCAGTATCCGGAGCTGACCCTGGGCGTGATCCCGGCCGAGAACGCCTCGGGCACCGCCGACCGCTGGGCGCCGCTCACCGCCTACCTGACCAAGACGCTCGGTGTGCCGGTGAAGCTGCGGGTGGCGAGCGACTACGCCGCCGTGATCGAGGGCCAGCGCGCCGGCAACATCCAGATCGCGTGGTACGGGCCCGCCTCGTTCGCGCGGGCCGTGATGACCGGCGTGAAGATCGAGCCGATCGTCAACCAGAAGCACGAGACCGGCGCCTCGGGCTACTATTCGGTGGTCTACGTGCTGGCCTCCAGCCCCTACAAGACCGTCGAGGATCTCAAGGGCAAGAACCTCGCGCTGGTCGATCCGAACTCCACCTCGGGCAACCAGGCGCCGCGCTTCTTCCTCAAGCGGGCCGGCTACGACGTCGAGAAGTTCTTCGGCAAGACCTTCTACGCGGGCAGCCACGAGAACGCCGTCCTGGCGCTCACCCAGGGCACCGCCGACGCCGCCGCCAACCTGTGGAATTCCGAGACCGACACGATGGTCACCCGCATGGCCGCCAAGGGCATGCTCAAGAAGCCTGACGGCACGCCGATGCAGCAGTCGGACTTCCGGGTCGTGTTCAAGTCCGACTTCCTGCCGGAGGGGCCCTTCGCCATGCTGGCGAGCCTGCCGGACGACCTGAAGGCCAAGATCCGCGACGCCTTCGTGGCCCTGCCGAAGGCCGACAAGGCCGCCTTCGACCGGCTCTCCGACGGCAAGGACCAAGACCTCACGCCGGTGACCCTCAAGGATTACCAGCCGATCATCGACATGCTGCGGTTCAACGACGAGCAGCGCCGGAAGTCCTGATCCGGAGCCGCCCGCCTTGCGCGGCCTGACACCCCTGTCGCCGGAGCGGGCAGCCGCCCTCTCCGGCCTCTACGCGGCGGCGACCGGCGAGGCCCGCCGCCGCACGCTGGCGGGCTTCGCCCTGGTGGCGGCGCTCGCCGTGGTCGCCGGCCTGATCGCCGAGGTGCGGCCGCTGGTCTTCGCCGAGAACATCGGCAAGTTCACCGCCTACATCCAGCAGATCCTGCCGCCGATCGGCCTCGCGCACCCGCTCGAGGACGTTCGCGCCTGGTACTGGGGCCTGCCCAAATGGCTCGGCCTGCTGGGCGAGACCCTGCTCATGGCCTATCTCGGGACGCTGCTCGGGGGGCTCGCGGGCTTCGCCCTCAGCTTCGTGGCCGCCGCCAACCTCGTGCGGTCGCGCGCGCTGCGCGTCGGCGCCAAGCGCCTCCTGGAACTGTGCCGCACCGTCCCCGAGGTGGTGTTCGCGCTGATCTTCGTCATCGCCTTCGGCCTCGGCCCGATGGTGGGCGTGCTCGCCATCGCGATCCACACCACGGGCGCGCTGGGCAAGCTGTTCGCCGAGGTGGTCGAGAACATCGACATGCGGCCCGTCGAGGGCCTGTCGGCCTCGGGCGCGACCTGGGTCCAGACGGTGCGCTTCGCGGTCCTGCCGCAGGTGCTGTCGAACTTCGCCTCCTACGCGCTGCTGCGCTTCGAGATCAACGTGCGCGGCGCCGGGGTGATGGGCTTCGTCGGCGCCGGCGGCATCGGCCAGGAATTCCTCGTGGCGATCCGCAATTTCTACTACGCGGACGTGAGCGCGATCCTCGTGCTGATCATCCTGACCGTGTTCTGCATCGACCTCGTCACCGAGCGGGTCCGCCACCGCCTGATCGGCGCGGAGCACGCCCGATGAGCGCGCGTCCCGAGGCCCTGCGGGCGGCGGCCCGGGCCGACCTCGCCCGCCTGCGCGCCCGCTACCCCGCGCAGTTCCGCACCGACTGGCCGGGGCGGGCGCGACTCGCCGCCCTGCTCGCCGTGCTGGTCGGGCTCGCCGCGCTCGGCTACTGGCGCCTCGACTTCTCGGTGGCGCGGATCCTCCACGGGCTCGGGCGGCTCGGCACCTTCGCGGTGCTGATGCTGCCGCCGTCGCCGGAGGGCCAGTTCTGGACCTTCCTGCACGCGCTGGGCGAGACCCTCGGCATCGCCTTCCTGGGCACGCTCGCGGCGGCGATCCTCGCCTTCCCGGTGGCGTTCCTGGCGGCCCGGAACGTCGTGCCCAACCCCTTCGCGCGGTTCGCGGTCCGCCGCGGCCTCGACGTGATGCGCTCGGTCGACGTGCTGATCTGGGCGCTGATCTGGATCAACGTCGTCGGCCTGGGCCCGTTCGCGGGGGCGCTCGCGATCGCGTGCTCGGATTTCGGGGCGCTCGGCAAGCTGTTCTCCGAGGCGATCGAGACCTGCGACAGGCGGCCCGGCGAGGGCGTCGTCGCCTCGGGCGGCTCGGCGCTCCACCGCATCCGCTTCGGGCTGATCCCCGGGGTGCTGCCGGTGCTGGCGAGCCAGGTCCTGTACTTCTTCGAGTCGAACACCCGCTCGGCGACGATCATCGGCATCGTCGGCGCCGGCGGCATCGGCCAGTACCTCACCGAGCTGATCCGCGTGCTGGAGCTGCAGCAGGTCGCCTTCCTGGTGCTGATGATCCTCGTGACCGTGGCGGCGATCGACTGGGTCTCGACCCGCCTGCGCCAGGCGATCATCGGGCCGGCGGCGCGCTGAGGGAGGCCTCGGCTCTCCGGCATCACCAGTGGAGTGCAATCACTCCGGGTCGCGCTGCCCCGGGTTGATTCGCTCCGCTCGCGAGGACGGTGTGCCGCCGCCGTCGCGTCACCCGCCGATCACCAGCTCCACGCGGTCGGCGGCGAACAGGGTGCGGTTCGCCTGGATCGGCACGCCGGCGGGATCGACGTTGACGCTCGACACCACCAGAACGACCCGCCCGGGCGCGATGTCGAGGCGCTGCGCCTCGGCGGAATCCGCGGGGCGGGCCCGGATCCGCGTCGAGAGCCGGGTGTAGTCGTGGACGCCGCAGGTCGCGAAGGCCCGGGTGATCGAGCCGCGCGCCGCGTAGGCCTCGGCGAAGCCCGCGAAGCGCGGCAGCGGCAGCCAGGTCAGCGCCGTCGAGAGCGGGGCGTCGTCCGCCCGGTGGACCGTCAACAGCTCCAGGATCGGCGCGCCGGGGGCGAGGGCGAGGGACGCCGCCTGCTCGGTCCCGGCCGGGACCGTGGTCGCGGTGACGAGGTCGCCCCAGGCCTCGCGCCCGGCCCCGGCGACGATCTCGGAGAAGCGCGTCCGCGGCCCGATCGGGTAGGCGAGCGGTGCCTCCTCCACGAAGGTGCCCCGGCCCTGGCTGGCGCGCACGAGCCCGCCCTCGGCCAGCGCCGCGAGGGCGCGCCGCACCGTGTGCCGGTTCACCGCGAACCGCGCCGCCAGGGCGGCCTCGGCGGGGAGCTGCTGTCCCGGCGCGTAGCGACCCGCCGCGATCTCTGCCGTCAGCGCGTCGGCGATCTGCCGCCACGCCGTCAGCCCCTCGCCCCGGACGAGGCCGGCCGCCTGCTCCTGCGCATCCATCCTGTCATCCAAACTTCATTTGTGCGGCGCACGCCAGTTGTCTATACACCTAGACAACCGAGTGACGAAGGGATTCGCGATGACGACGACCCCGAGACATCCGGGATCCGACGGCGAGATCGTGTCGCGCCGGGCCGTCATGGCCCTCTGTGCCGACGCGAGCCGCGCGGACCTGGAGGCGGCTCTGTCAGAGCTCGACGCGCCCGCGGCCGCGGACCTGCGGCCCCCCGAGACAGGCCTCGTGATGGCGTCGGGCCGGATCGGTGGCGACGGGCGCCCGTTCAACGTCGGCGAGGTCAGCGTCACCCGGGCCGCCATCCGCCTCGCGGACGGTCCGGCGGGCTTCGCCTACCATCTCGGCCGGGACCGCGCGAAGGCGCGGCTCGCCGCGATCCTCGACGCCCTCTGGCAGGATCCGGTCCGGCGCGCCCGGGTCGAGGCCGCCCTGGAGCCCGCCGCCCGGCGGCTCGCGGCCTCCCGGGATCGGGCCGCCCGGCGCACGGCCGCCACCCGGGTCGATTTCCTGACCCTCGCCCGCGGAGAGGATTGAGCATGCTCGCCCCCGGCTTCGCCGACCCGGTCCACGACGCGCAGGACACGTTCCGCGCCGTGATGGACGCCCTCGCCCGCCCCGGCCGCGTCCGGCCTTTCGCGCCGGGCCTCGCGCCGCCCGCGCCCCTGACGCCGGAACTGGCCGCCGTCGCGCTGACGCTCACCGACGCCGACACGCCGGTCTGGCTCGATCCGGCCCTCGCCGCGGCGCCGGAGGTCGCGGAATACCTGCGCTTCCACACCGGCGCGCCGCTCACCGGCGACCCGGCCGCGGCGGCCTTCGCGCTGGTCCGTGACCCGGCGCGCTGCCCGCCGCTGGCGGAGTTCGCCCCCGGGACGCCGGCCTATCCCGACACCGCCACGACCCTGGTGCTCGCCCTCGACGCGCTCGCGGAGGGGGAGGGGCTGCACCTGTCCGGCCCCGGCATCCGGGGCACCGCCCGGCTCGCGCCGGCGCCCCTGCCGGACGGCTTCGCGGCGCAGCTCGCCGAGAACCGGACGGGCTTCCCCCTCGGCGTCGACCTGATCCTCACCGCGTCCGGCCGCGTGGCCGGTCTGCCGCGCTCCACGACCGTCACGGAGGCCTGACCCATGTACGTGGCCGTGAAGGGCGGCGAGGCCGCCATCGACAACGCCCACCGGCTCCTCGCCGAGGCGCGCCGGGGCGACCCGGCCGTGCCCGAGCTCTCCGTCGCGCAGATCCGCGCGCAGATGGCGCTGCTGGTCGACCGGGTCATGACCGAGGGCTCGCTCTACGATCCGGACCTCGCGGCCCTGGCGCTCAAGCAGGCCCGCGGCGACGTGGTCGAGGCGGTGTTCCTGGTCCGCGCCTACCGGACCACGCTGCCCCGGTTCGGCGCCTCGGCGCCGGTCGACACCGGGGCGATGGCGGTCGAGCGCCGGATCTCCGCGACCTTCAAGGACCTGCCGGGCGGGCAGGTGCTCGGGCCGACCTTCGACTACACCCACCGGCTGGTCGATTTCGCGCTCGCGGCCGAGACCGAAGCCGGGATCGAGCCCGCCGCCGAGGTCGAGCCGCGGGCCGATGCCGGCACCTGCCCGCGGGTCACCGACCTGCTGGCCCGGGACGGCCTGATCGAACCGTCGCCCCCGGACGACGGCGCGCCAGCGGGCGACCTCACCCGCGAGCCGGTGGACTATCCCGCCGACCGGGCGCTGCGCCTGCAGGCGCTCGCCCGGGGCGACGAGGGCTTCGTGCTCGGACTCGCCTACTCGACGCAGCGCGGCTACGGCCGCACCCACCCGTTCGTCGGCGAGATCCGGGTCGGCGAGGTGGCCGTGGAGTTCGTGCCCGAGGAGCTGGGCTTCGCGGTGCCGCTCGGCCGGGTGCGGCTCACCGAGTGCCAGATGGTGAACCAGTTCAAGGGCTCGGGGGCGGCCCCGCCCCAGTTCACCCGCGGCTACGGGCTGAGTTTCGGGCAGAGCGAGCGCAAGGCCATGGCGATGGCCCTGGTCGACCGGGCGCTGCGCGCGGAGGAACTCGGCGAGCCGGTGGCGAGCCCGGCCCAGGACCAGGAATTCGTGATGGCCCACTGCGATAGCCTCCAGGCGACCGGCTTCGTCGAGCACCTGAAGCTGCCCCACTACGTCGACTTCCAGGCCGAGCTGGAACTTGTTCGCCGGCTACGCACCGAGTTCGAGCGCGGGTCCGACGCCGCCGAGATGCAGGAGGCCGCCGAATGAGCGCCGCGATCGCGCAGCGCCCGGAGAGCGAACCGGGCTACAACTTCGCCTATCTCGACGAGGGCACGAAGCGGATGATCCGCCGGGCCATCCTCAAGGCCATCGCGGTACCGGGCTACCAGGTGCCCTTCGCTTCCCGTGAGATGCCGATGCCCTACGGCTGGGGCACCGGCGGCGTGCAGGTCACGGCCGCGATCCTCGGCCGCTCGGACGTGCTCAAGGTCATCGACCAGGGGGCCGACGACACCACCAACGCGGTCTCGATCCGCCGCTTCTTCGCCAAGACCGCCGGGGTGGCCACCACCACCCGCACCGCGGAGGCGACGGTGATCCAGACCCGCCACCGCATCCCCGAGACGCCGCTCACCGAGGGACAGACCCTCGTCTACCAGGTGCCGATCCCCGAGCCCCTGCGCTTCCTCGAGCCCCGCGAGACCGAGACCCGCCAGCTGCACGCGCTGGCCGAGTACGGCGCCATGCACGTCAAGCTCTACGAGGACATCAGCCGCCACGGCCACATCGCCACCACCTACGCGTACCCGGTGGAGGTGGCGGGCCGCTACGTGATGGACCCGTCGCCGACGCCGAAATTCGACAACCCCAAGATGGACGACTGCCCGGCGCTCCAGCTCTTCGGTGCGGGCCGCGAGCGGCGGATCTACGCGGTGCCGCCCGACACGCGGGTGCGCAGCCTCGACTTCGAGGATCACCCGTTCCGGATCCAGGCGTTCGAGCATCCCTGCGCGCTGTGCGGTGCCGAGGGCGTCTACCTCGACGAGGTGCTGCTGGACGATGCTGGAAGGCGGATGTTCGTCTGCTCGGACACCGATCATTGCGAGGGGCGCCGCGCGGACGGCCATGTCGGCACGGGGGACGCGGCATGAGTGGCGATGTGAGACGCGACGCCGGCGACCTCACGGTCCGCCGGGCCGGGAAACCGGACCTGCCCGCGATCCTCGACCTCTACGCCGAGCTGAACGGCGGGCGGGTCGCGACCCTGGCGCAGGCCGGGGCGCTCCTCGACCGGCTCGCGGCCTATCCCGATTACGGGCTCTACGTGGCCGAGCGCGACGGCGCGGTCGTCGGCACCTTCTGCCTCGTCATCCTCGACAACATCGCCCACTGGGGCACGCCCTCGGCCCTCGTCGAGAGCGTCGTGGTCGCGTCCCGGCACCGCGGCGGCGGTCTCGGCCGGGCGATGATGCGCGCGGCGGCCCGCCTCGCCGAGGCGCGGGGCTGCTACAAGCTCGCCCTGTCGTCGAACGCCGACGCCAAGCCGGCCCACGCCTTCTACGAGAGCCTCGGCTTCGAGCGCTACGGCTACAGCTTCCGCCTCGATCCCCCCTTCCTGCCCGACGCCGCGGAGGCGACCCGATGAGCGAATCCCTGCTTCAGGTCCGCGGCCTGACCAAGCGCTACGGTGCCCGCCTCGCCTGCGCCGACGTGTCGTTCGACCTCGTCCCCGGCGAGGTGCTGGCGATCGTGGGCGAATCCGGCTCCGGCAAGTCGACGCTCCTCTCCCTCATCGCCGCCGAGCTGGCGCCCGATTCCGGGACGGTCGCCTACCGGATGCGCGACGGCGCGCTGCGCGACCTCGGCACCCTCAGCGAGGCCGGGCGCCGGGCGCTGATGCGCACCGAGTGGGGGTTCGTCCGCCAGGACGCGGCCCAGGGCCTGCGCATGGCGGTCTCGGCCGGCGGCAATGTCGGCGAGCGGTTGATGGGGCTCGGCGAGCGCCATTACGGCCGGATCCGCGCCCAGGCCCTCGACTGGCTCGGCCGGGTCGAGATCGCCCCCGACCGGATCGACGACCCGCCGACGCGGTTCTCCGGCGGCATGCGCCAGCGCCTGCAGATCGCCCGGAACCTCGTCACCGGCCCCCGCCTGGTGCTGATGGACGAGCCGACCTCCGGCCTCGACGTCTCGGTCCAGGCCCGGCTCCTCGACCTGATCCGCCGGCTCTCGGCCGAGCTGGGGCTCGCGGTGATCATCGTCACCCACGACCTCGCGGTGGCGCGGCTCCTCTCGCACCGGATCATGGTCATGCGCGCCGGCCGGGTGATCGAGACCGGCCTCACCGACCGGGTGCTCGACGATCCCGAGCACGCCTACACCCAGCTCCTCGTCGCCTCGGTGCTCGCCGCATGACCGCGCTCCTGACCTTCGAGACCGTCGCCAAGAGCTTCACCCTGCACCTGCGCGGCGGCGTCGTCCTGCCGGTGGTGGGCGATGTCAGCCTGTCCGTGGAGCCCGGCGAGTGCGTGGTGCTGGGCGGCCCGTCCGGAGCGGGGAAATCCTCGCTGCTGAAGATGGCCTACGGCAATTACCGCTGCGACGGCGGCGCGATCCTGGTCCGCGACGGCGCGACGGTCGTGGACGTCGTCCGGGCCGATCCGCGGGCGGTCCTGGCCCTGCGGGCGCGGGTCATCGCCTACGTCTCGCAGTTCCTCCGGGTGATCCCGCGGGTCCCGGCCCTCGACGTCGTCGAGGCCGCCGGCCGCGAGGGCGGATTGTCCGAAGCGGCGGCGCGCGCGCGGGCCGAGACCCTGCTGGCCCGGCTGAACCTGCCCGAGCGGCTCTGGGGCCTGCCGCCCGCGACCTTCTCGGGCGGCGAGCAGCAGCGGGTGAACATCGCCCGGGGCCTGATCGCCGACCGGCCGCTCCTGCTCCTCGACGAGCCGACCGCCTCCCTGGACGCGGAGAACCGCGCCGTGGTGGCCGAGCTCGTCCGCGAGAAGCTCCGCGCCGGGGCCGGCGTGCTCGGCATCTTCCACGACAGCGAGATGCGCGACGCTGTGGCGACCCGGGTGGTCGATGTCACCCGCTTCGCGCCGCGCGCCCGGGCAGCCTGAGGATCCGCACGATGGACGACTTCATCCTCGAGAACGCGACCCTGGTCCTGCCGGACCGGGTGCAGCGCGGCTGGCTCGCGGTCTCGGACGGGGCGATCGCGGAGATCGGCGAGGGGCGCCCGCCCGCGCGCGGCCTCGATCTCGGCGGCGACCACCTGATCCCCGGCCTGATCGAGCTGCACACCGACCACCTGGAGAGCCATTTCGCGCCGCGCCCGAAGGTGCGCTGGCACCCCCTCGGCGCCGTCCTGGCCTACGACGCGCAGATCACCGCCTCGGGCATCACCACGGTGTTCGACTCGCTCCGCGCCGGCAGCGATCCGGACGGCAGCGGCCTCGGCTCCGAGCTGGAGCAGCTCGCCGGCGCCATCGCCGCCGCGCGCGCCGGGGACCTGTTCCGGGCCGAGCACTTCACGCACCTGCGCTGCGAGCTGCCCTCCCTGGACGTGCTCGACACGGTGGCGGCCTTCACGGCCCGCTACAAGGTCGGGCTGATCTCGCTGATGGACCACACGCCCGGCCAGCGGCAGTTCCGCGACATGGAGAAGTACTACACCTACGCCACCCGCGGCGGTCGGCCGATGGACGAGATCCGCGCCAACACCGAGCGCAAGGTCCGCGACGGGCGGGCGCTCAACGCGAAGAACCGGCCGGCCCTCGTCCAGTTCGCCCGCGAGATGGGCATCCCGCTCGCGAGCCACGACGACACCACCCTGGCCGACGTCGAGCTCGCGGTCGGCGAGGGCGTGCGGCTGGCCGAGTTCCCCACCACCCTGGAGGCGGCCGAGGCCGCGCACCGGCAGGGCATCACCGTGATGATGGGCGCGCCGAACCTGATCCGCGGCGGCTCGCATTCCGGCAACGTCGCGGCCCTGGCGCTGGCCGAGGCCGGGCACCTCGACATCCTGTCGTCGGACTACGTGCCGGCGAGCCTGCTGATGGCGGCCTTCCTGCTGCCCGAGCAGGCACCCGGGATCACGCTGCCCGCGGCGCTCGCCACCGTCACGGCCAACCCCGCCCGCGCCACCGGCCTGACCGATCGCGGCGCCCTGGCGCCCGGGCTGCGGGCCGACCTCGTGCGCGTGCAGCGGGCCGAGGGCGTGCCGGTGGTCCGCGAGGTCTGGCGCGCCGGCCGGCGGGTCGCCTGATGGCGGGCTGCCTCGTCCTCGTGGTCGGCCCGAGCGGGGCCGGCAAGGACACGCTGCTCCGGCTCGCCCGGGCGGCCCTGGCCGACGACCCGCGCTACGTCTTCCCGCGCCGCCTCGTCACCCGCCCGCCCTCGGCCGACGAGGACAACGACGAGATCGACGAGGCCGCCTTCGCCGCGGGCTGCGCGGCCGGGCGCTTCACCCTGAGCTGGCGCGCCCACGGCCTCGGCTACGCGCTCCCGGAGGCGGTCGGCCGACGCGTCGCCGACGGCCACGTGGTGGTCTGCAACGTCTCGCGCCGCGTCGTTGCGCAGGCGCGGGCGGCCGGTCCGCGGGTGAGCGTCGTCGAGATCACGGCGCCCCCCGAGATCCTGGCGCGGCGCATCGCCGCCCGCGGCCGCACGCAGGACGGCGACCCGGCCGCGCGGCTCGCCCGCGAGGGCGGCGTCACCGCGGACCTGACGATCCTCAATACCGGTCCCGCGGAGGCGGCGGCCGCGCGGCTGGTGGCGCACCTGCGCGCCTGCTGACGCGGCCGCCGCCGGTGGCTCGGGCCGCGAGCCGGGCCGCCATCTGGGCTGCCGCACGCCCGCGCGCGGCGCGCGCGCCACGAAAAAGGGCGGGCGCCGATGCCGGCACCCGCCCTCGCTGGTAACCGCCGGGGAAACCCCGGCGCCGTTCGACTCAGATACCGCCGAACTTGTAGTTGAAGCCGGCGCGAACGATGCTGCCCTCGGTGCGGAAGCGCGAGATGTACGCGCCGTTGCCCACGCCCGGGACCGCGCCGACGAGCACGTTCTGGCTGCCGAGGTCGTAGTGCAGGTACTCGGCCTTCACCGTGATGGCGTCGTACTTGATGCCGATGTAGCGGCCGAGCGCGAAGGTGTTCAGGAAGCTGTCGGTCGGCAGGGCGAACTCGATGCCGCCGCCGTAGGCGTAGCCGATCTTGAAGTCGTCGTAGCGGCCGGCGAACTGGAGGCGGCCGCCCGGGGTGTAGAAGTTGGCGTCGTGGAACACGTTGCCGTAGGCGAGGCCGCCCATCCCGTAGACCAGGACGCGGTCGAAGGCGTAGCCGACGCGGCCGGTCAGGGTGCCGAGCCAGTCGAGGCTCTGACGGAACTGGCTGATGTTCGGCGGGCCGCCGGCGACGTTGCCGGTGCCGAGCACGACCCGGTTCTTGGTGATGTCCGTCCAGTCGATGCTGTTGGCGAGACCGACCACGATGCCGGCGCCCGGCGTGAACTGGTAGTTGTAGCCGGCGGTGCCGCCGATGTTGGCGAAGCCGTCCTGCGTGGTCGAGGTCGCGAACGGGCGGCGCCCGAGGGCGACGTTGGCGGCGTTGCCGGGCTGGACGCCGACGGTCGTGATGCGCTCACGGTCGGTGAAGGTGTAGGCGGACTCGAGACCGCCGTAGAAGCCCGTCCAGGTGAAGACCGGCACCGGCGTGAAGACCGGCGGCGGCGCGGCGCGGCGCGGAAGGTCGGCGGCGGAGGCGGCCGTCGTGACCAGGGCCGTCGCGGCGGTGGCGAGGAGGAGCTTCTTCATCATGGCGGGGGGTCCGAGGTGACGCGTTGTTGTCGCCACTTAAGCTCGGCCGCACGGATCCCGCTATGCCCGCGATGCCACACTGTGGCGCGAAAGCGGCGCGGATACTGCCTGTGATTGTTGTTTCGGCGTTCAAGACTCGCGTCGGCGGCTTGACAGCGGGGCCGGTCGGCGGGCTCCCGCGCGTCGCGGAGCTTGATCCCTGGCGGCCGACCCTCTAAGCGGACCGCGTTTTTCGCCCCTGTCGGAACTTCGGGGCGGCTGACCAGGATTCGGGGCCCTTGCGTGGTCCCCGCCGCAGGAATGGGAATCATGGGCAAGGAAAAGTTCTCCCGCACCAAGCCGCACTGCAACATTGGCACGATCGGCCACGTTGACCACGGCAAGACGTCTCTGACGGCGGCGATCACGAAGGTTCTGGCCGAGACGGGCGGGGCGA
>NZ_JBKFAV010000119.1:0-692 GCF_053345825.1 Methylobacterium sp. C33D | reverse complement strand
TCCTCGGCCGCGGCCGCGCGCTGGTAGAGCGCCTTCGGCAGGAGCTTGCCGAGCTGCTTGGCGGTCTCGCGCAGGGACTGGTAGGCGCCGCCCGAGGCCAGACGGGCGAGGTAGGCCGACATGGCGCCGACGGGCGGCGCGATCGACATGTCGTTGTCGTTGAGGATGACGATCAGGCGCGAGTGCAGGGCGCCGGCGTTGTTGAGGGCCTCGTAGGCCATGCCGGCCGACATCGAGCCGTCGCCGATCACCGCGATGGCGTTGCGGCGCTTGAGCGGGCGGTTCTTCGCCTTGGCGGCGGCGTTGTCGAGGTCGCGGGCGACCGCCATGCCCAGCGCGGCCGAGATCGAGGTCGAGGAGTGGGCCGCGCCGAAGGGGTCGTAGACGCTCTCGGAGCGCTTGGTGAAGCCCGACAGGCCGCCGCCCTGGCGCAGCGTGCGGATGCGGTCGCGGCGCTCGGTCAGGATCTTGTGCGGGTAGCACTGGTGGCCGACGTCCCAGACGATGCGGTCGTCGGGCGTGTCGAACACGTGGTGGAGCGCCACCGTCAGCTCGACCACGCCCAGCCCCGAGCCGAGATGGCCGCCGGTGATCGAGACCGCGTCGATCATCTCGGCGCGCACCGCGTCCGCCACCGCCTGAAGCTCCGACTCCGGAAGACGCCGCAGCGCCGACGGGGACGGAACGCGGTC
>NZ_JBKFAV010000118.1:0-716 GCF_053345825.1 Methylobacterium sp. C33D | reverse complement strand
CTCTCCAGCAGGGCGACCGCTTCGCGTTTAAACTCGGGCGTGAACTCTCGTCTCGTCTTCGCCATCCGACACATTCCCCGCTCAGCATGAGCGTATCAGAGGTGTCCGCGATGCCGAGGGAGGATCAGGCCTGGTGATAGGCCCTGGTCATGCTGCCTCTCCGCTGTTCGCGGCGGCCCGTTCCTCGAATGCCCTGTGCTGTGCCAGAACCAGCTCGTACTCGGCCGTGGTGATCCGGATCAGTCCCTCCGGCATCGTCCAGTCGGCAGCCGGGCCGACCACGTGCGCATCTGGATACTGGGCGAGGATGTCTCGCGCCGCCTGCGCCGGATCCGGCATCCAGCCGAGGTAAGTCTCGCCGGCCCAGTCGACTCATGGGCCGTTCAGGATCATGCCCATGGAGCCGATCCCGCAGCTGCCGCGGCCGCCGACCGGCGTCTCCCAGCTCAGATAGCTCGGGACCTCGTCGCCGAACACGAAGCGGGCGTCAGGCCTCGGGAAGCGCTCGCGCAGCTGCGCCAGGACCTCGATATCGGCGTGCCCCTTTTTGGGTGGCTCATCCAGCTCGGGCCGGTCGGCTGGGTCCATTTAGAGCGCCATCCGAGCGTGATGAAACGGCTGGCGAGGTGATGGGTTGGTCGGCGAAGGAGAGCGCCGATGTCCTCAGCCCTGTCCGTCGATCTGCGTCAGCGCGTGGTCCATGCCGTCGCGGCCGG
>NZ_JBKFAV010000117.1:0-773 GCF_053345825.1 Methylobacterium sp. C33D | reverse complement strand
GACGTCTCCGACCAGTTCGAGGCCGAGGAGCGGTTCGAGCGCACCTTCAACGCCAACCCGGCGCCGGCCGTGATCACGCGCCTGTCCGACCTGCGCCACGTCAAGGTCAATCACGGCTTCCTGGAGATGACCGGCCACACCCGCGACGCCGTCATCGGCCGCAGCGTCTACGAGGTCGACGTCCTGGCCGGCGCGCGCAACCGCGACCTCGCGGTCGCGCGGCTCAACGCCGGCGGCACGATCCCGCAGATGGAGGCCTGCCTCGACCTGCCCGACGGCGGCAGCCGCTTCGTGATCGTCGCCGGCCAGCCGATCGCGATGGGCGACGAGCCCTGCATGCTGTTCACCTTCGCCGACCTGGAGCTGCGCCGGAAGGCCGAGGCCGCCCTGCGCCAGAGCGAGGAGCGCTTCGCCAAGGCGTTCCGCCTGACGCCGGTCCCCACCGTGCTGGTGCGGGCCGACGACGGCCAGGTCACGGGCGTGAACGAGGCGTTCGGCCGGGTCTTCGGGCTGGGCGAGGACCGCGTCGTCGGCCGCTCGCTGGTGGAGGCCGGCCTGTGGGTCGCCGACAAGCAGCGCCTGCAGGTCGAGGCCGCCCTGGAGCGGCAGGGCTACGTGCTGGGTGTCGAGGTCTGCCTGCGCCACGAGAGCGGCGCCAACCTCGACTGCCTGGTCTCGGCCGAGCGCATCGAGATCAACGAGGCGGCCTTCGTGCTGATGGTCCTGCAGGACATCACCGAGCGCAAGCACACCGAGCGGGAGCTGTTCGACGC
>NZ_JBKFAV010000116.1:0-779 GCF_053345825.1 Methylobacterium sp. C33D | reverse complement strand
TCATCGCCTCTCAGCGCCAAGGCATCCACCGAATGCTCTTAAGGCACTTGATCGCTCTCGTGATCGATGTCCGCTGACCGGCAGCCGCTAGGCTGTCGGTCACGACACGGTCACAAAAAGACCAGTGGCAGATCCGTTTCCGGACCCACCACCGTATGCTTGCCGAACATGACCGCCGGGGTTGGCAGCTCTCGCTGCCCCAACGGCCACATTCCCTCTTCACGATGTCACTGATGTCTTCGCCAAACGGCACGTCCAGCCGAACCTGTCGGTCCTCGCTGATCACTGCCGCGGCAAACGCATGTTCCAGATAGCGGGCTCGACACGCACTCTCGGGCGGCTGCCGTTTCCACGACGCCAAGTCCCAAAAGAATGGTGGAGCCAGACGGGATCGAACCGACGACCTCATGCTTGCAAAGCACGCGCTCTCCCAGCTGAGCTATGGCCCCAAAGGGTCAAGCCGGCAGGCAGAGCGTCCCGTGTCGTGGTGGGCCTGGGACGACTCGAACGTCCGACCTCACCCTTATCAGGGGTGCGCTCTAACCACCTGAGCTACAGGCCCAGTACGATCGAGCAGTACCGGCAGACACAAGGTCGGGCCGATCCGCGATCGCGCTATCTGGTGAGGAAGAGAAACGAGGGCGGCATTCGCCCCGCCAATGGGCTCTGACTGAGCCCTGATATCTAATGATCTTCGATGGGTCTGCCGAGGCAGAACGGCTCCGATCGCTCGGTGCCAAACCCAAAGAAGAATCCTTAGAAAGGAGGTGATCCAGCCG
>NZ_JBKFAV010000115.1:0-830 GCF_053345825.1 Methylobacterium sp. C33D | reverse complement strand
CGATCTCAGTATGAGCCGAACTTGTAGTTGAGGCCTGCGCGGACGACGGCGAACTCTGTCTTGGCGGCGGCGCCGTTGAGGTAGGCGGTGCCGTTCGGGGGCAGGAGGTTGCCGTAGAAGACGCCGCCGGCGGAGTTCTTCTGGCGGTCGAGGCTGACGTAGAGGCCTTCGACCTTGAGGGTGACGGCCGAGGAGCGGAAGAAGTTCAGGAAGGAGTCGGTGGGCAGGGCGTACTCGACGCCGCCGCCGGCGGCCCAGCCGGTGCGGAAGCTGTCGCGGAAGCGGTTGCCGGAGAAGTTCTGGTCGTCCTGGCCGGAGCCGTAGGCGAAGCCGCCGGTGCCGTACACGAGGGTGCGGTCGAAGGCGTAGCCGAGGCGGCCGCGGACGGTGCCGAAGTAGTCCAGGCCGTTGCCGCTGGTGGCGACGAAGGCCGGCGGGTTGGAGAAGGCGACGCCGGGGAAGCCCAGGAAGCTGTAGTTCTGGGTGGCGTTGGCGCGGCGGGCGAAGTCGACGTACTGGGCGTCGGCCTCGAAGCCGATCACGACGCCGGAGCCCGGGGTGAACTGGTAGTTGTAGCCGATCTGGGCGCCGCCCGAGAAGCCGTCGTTGTTGTTGCGGTTGTTGACGCTGACGACGCCGGCGGTGCCGGGGGAGTTGATCAGCGAGCCGCCGGGCAGGGCGTAGCTGGTGGTGTTGCGGCTGTTGGCGTCGAAGCCGTAGCCGGCGTTCACACCGATGTAGAAGCCGGTCCAGGTGAACACCGGCACCGGCGTGAACACCGGCGGCGGCGCGGCGCGGCGCGGCAGGTCCGCGGCGGACGCCGCGGCGGT
>NZ_JBKFAV010000114.1:0-857 GCF_053345825.1 Methylobacterium sp. C33D | reverse complement strand
CTAGGGTGTGAACCGAACCAAGCCGTTGCGGGGTCTGTCGTTTTGTGATTCCAGGCGGCCGTTCTGCGGCCTGGAGGCGGTGATGGCGGACCTGTTCTGGCTCTCGGATGAGCAATGGGCGGTGATCGGACCGTTCATGCCCAAGGATCAGCCCGGACCCGAGCGCAAGGACGACCGGCAGATCATCTCTGGCATCCTGCACGTGCTGACGTCGGGCTGCCGCTGGCGCGATTGCCCGGCCGCCTACGGCCCGCGGACCACGGTCTACAACCGCTTCAACCGATGGTCGCGGCGCGGCTTCTGGAAAGCCATGCTAGCCGCGCTGGCCAAGGCCGGATGGACGGGCGATGCGGCTGCCCTCGACAGCAGCTACGTCCGCGCCCACCGCTCTGCCCATGGCGGCAAAGGGGGGCGACGGCGCAGGCCATTGGCCCATCGCGCGGCGGCCAGACCACCAAGATCCACGCGCTCACTGACGTCCTCGGCCGCCCCGGCGTCCTCCTGCTAACGCCCGGCAACGCCAGCGATGTGACCACCGCGCCTGCGGTGCTGGCCGAAGCGCCAGGCCGGATCCAACGTCTGGCAGCCGACAAGGGCTACGATGCCGACTGGCTGCGCGCTGACCTCCGCAAGAGCGGCATCACGCCGGTCATCCCGGGCAAGCGCGGCCGCAAGCGGAAGATCCGCCACGACAAGAGCCGCTATCGGGAACGGTGGCGGATCGAGGCGACCTTCAACCGCCTCAAGGACTTTCGCCGGATCGCCACCCGCTACGACAAGCTCGCACGCAACTACGCCTCGGCCCTCGCTCTGGCCGCCGTCATCGCCTTCTGGTGCTGATCGAGTCCAAACCCTAG
>NZ_JBKFAV010000113.1:0-861 GCF_053345825.1 Methylobacterium sp. C33D | reverse complement strand
TCGTGCCGGCCATGACCGCTTGGCCGGCTGCGCTCGCCCGACCGGCTCCGCCGGCCAAGCTACCAGTGGAGCAACGGCCAACGCTGCACTAACTTTGAACTCGGACCACCACGTGGGGGCCGATCAGCGTCGGCAATGTCCTCATCCGCCTGCGGTGACGTGCGGAAGATCATTTGGCCTGAATGGCCGCCAGCCGGTCGCGGCCGAGCTGGCGGATGTCGTCGGGAGTGCGGGAGCTGATGCCGCTCGCCAGCCCTTCATCGACCAGGCGTTGCAGGTCGGCAATCTTGTTCAGCCGGTCCTGGTCACGGCGTATCAGGTCGCGCACGTAGTCGCTCGCATTCGCGTAGCGACCAGTCCCGGCCTGGGCCTCGACCCAATCCTTCATTGGGTCGGGAAGCGATACGTTCATAGTCGCCATAGCGGCACCTCCTCACCCCATCATGGCAAGGATTGCCAAACCTTGTCAAAGCCCATCCTCAGTTTTGGATGCGCGTTTTTGCGCGATCGGCGCTCAGGTTTTGCAAGGACTTAACGTCTGGCGGCTGCGCCGCTCAAAAACGGTCCTTTTCGAGCGGCACTTTTGCGCACAACCTTTCGTCGCATCAAACCGGCTGATGCTGCTCGATGCCCGAAGCCGGGGCGAAAGGTAGACCTTTCGCCCCATCGAACCGGTTTCGGCGTCGTTCACAGTCAGTTATTAACCCTCTGTCCTGAAGCGGACGTTCCGTATGCGACCCGATGCGGTCGCCCCGATGACGACCAGAGCATCCCACAAGCGGCCATTCGTCGGCTGCCCGGCTTGTCACGCGCTAGGTGGTGAGCGGACAGAGAATTGGAGAGCAGGAAACGGGAAGCGCA
>NZ_JBKFAV010000112.1:0-876 GCF_053345825.1 Methylobacterium sp. C33D | reverse complement strand
ACCGAGAACCAGCGGCTCCGGAAGGCGATCGCGGATCTCACGCTCGACAAACTGATCCTGCAGGAGGCTGCCCGGGGAAACTGACCAGCCCCGCGCGCCGACGCGCCTGCATCGCGCATGTCATGGACGTCCTGCACGTCTCCGAGCGCCGCGCGTGTCGCGCGCTCGGGCAGCATCGCTCGACGCAGCGCAAGGTGCCGCGGGGCAGAGATGATGAGGCGGCGCTGACCGCCGATCTCGTGGAGCTGGCTCGCCGGTACGGGCGCTACGGCTACCGGAAGATCGGTGCGCTGCTGAAGGCGGCCGGCTGGTTTGTCAACGACAAGCGGGTCGAGCGGATCTGGCGGCGCGAGGGGCTCAAGGTGCCGGGCCGCCAGCCGAAAAAGGGCCGGCTGTGGGACGGGGATGGTTCCTGCATCCGGCTCAAACCGGAGCGGCGCGACCACGTCTGGTCCTACGACTTCGTCGAGGCGCGCACCCATGATGGGCGCAAGTTCCGGATGCTCAACGTCGTCGACGAGTTCACCCGCGAGTGCCTAGCGATCCGCGTCGCTCGCAAGCTGAAGGGAGCTGACGTGATCGACGTGCTTTCGGACCTGTTCATGCTGCGCGGTGTCCCCGAGCACGTTCGTTCAGATAACGGCCCCGAGTTCATCGCCGGGTCGGTGCAGGCGTGGATTGCGGCCGTTGGCGCGAAGACCGCTTACATCGCGCCGGGCTCACCGTGGGAGAACGGCTACGTCGAAAGCTTCAACGCGCGATTGCGGGATGAACTTCTGAACGGCGAGATCTTCTACACGCTCAAGGAGGCACAGATCATCATCGAAAGCTGGCGTCGGCACTACAACACGATCCGCCCGCATGGCGCGCTTGGCT
>NZ_JBKFAV010000111.1:0-889 GCF_053345825.1 Methylobacterium sp. C33D | reverse complement strand
GTCCGACTACGCCGGGGACGCCTACGCCCGCGGCGGCCACGACCTGCGCCGCGCCACGCGCGAGGTCAGCCACCAGGTCGCCGAGTTCCCGCTCGCCTCACTGCTGATCGCCGGCGCCGTCGGCTTCGGCCTCGGCCTGCTCGTGAGCGCCACCCGCGACTGAGCCACCACACCCTCTCGGCGACGAACGACCCACCATCCGGAGTGACAGCGTGACCATCCAGACGACAACCGCCCCCCTCGCGACCGGAGCGGCGCACGCCGATACGCGCGCCGTGCTGCTCAACGAGGTCTCGTGGGGCGCGATCTTCGCCGGCGCCGTGACCGCCCTCGTGACCCAGGTCATCGTCAACCTCGTCGGCGTCGGGGTGGGTCTCGCCTCGGTCGGCACGACTGCGGCCGACAACCCCTCGGCCGCGAGCGTCTCGATGGGCGCCGGGCTGTGGTTCGTGGCCTCGGGCCTCGTCGCCTCGCTGGCCGGCGGCCTGATCGCCGGCCGTCTCTCCGGCAAGCCGCTGCCGGGCGCGGCCGCCCTGCACGGGCTGGTCTCCTGGGCGGTCACCACCCTGGTGGTGCTGTACCTCTTGACCTCGGCCGCCAGCGGGCTGGTCGGCGGCACGCTGAGCACGGTCTCGGGGGCGCTCGGCGGGGCCGGCAGCCTCGTGGGCGGCACGGTGCAGACGGCGGCCCAGGCGGCGGCGCCGTCGCTGTCGAAGATCTCGAACCCGCTCGACGGCATCGAGCAGAAGGTGCGCGAGCAGGCCGCCGGGCAGGACCCGCAGGCGGCCCGGGACGCGGCGGTGGCGGCGGTGAAGGCCGTCCTGACCGGCGACCCGGCCCAGAAGGAGCAGGCCAAGACCCGGGCGGCCGACGCCCTGGCCAAGGCGCA
>NZ_JBKFAV010000110.1:0-929 GCF_053345825.1 Methylobacterium sp. C33D | reverse complement strand
AGAGGTCTGGGATAGTTCGCGCCGCTGCACTGCGCAGGAGCGCCTTCAGCTTCGCGAAGGCCATCTCGATCGGGTTGAAGTCGGGCGAGTATGCCGGGAGGTAGAGCAGCCGGGCTCCCACCGCCTCGATCCGCTCGCGGACGCCGCTGACCTTGTGGGCTGGCAGGTTGTCCATGACGACCGTGTCGCCGGGCTGAAGCGTCGGAGCGAGCACGTCGGCCACGTAGGTGCGGAAGGCCTGCCCGTTCATGGCACCATCCAGCAGCCAGGGGGCGGTGATGCCGCTGGTGCGCAGACCCGCCGTGATAGTGGTGGTTTTCCAGTGGCCCTGCGGCACGCTCATCCGGCAGCGTTCGCCCCGTGGAGCGCGCCCGTAGCGCCGGGCCATGGCGGTGTTGGCTGCGGTCTCGTCGATGAACACGAGGCGATCCGGGTCGAGGTCGAGTTGGCCCGCGAACCACGCCTCGCGCGCAGCTCTCACGTCCTCCCGGTCCTGCTCGGCCGCGTGCCCCGTACTTTTTTTCGCGAGATGCCGTGGCGCTTGAAGAAGCGCGAGAGGCTACTCCGGGCCACGCAGATGCCGTGCTCGGCCAGAGCCGCACGGAGTTCGCGCAGGTAGATGCCGGGCTGCGCCTCGTAGAGGGAGACGATCAGGTCGGCCTGGGCCTCGATCTGATACGAGCGCTGATCGCCGCCCATCGGCTTGGGCGCGACGTGGTCCTCACGGGCGAAGCGCTCACACCACCGACTGGCGCTCGCCAGGCTGACCCCAAAGCGTTCGGCAGCTTTGTGTCGGGAGGCGCCGGCCGCGACGGCATGGACCACGCGCTGACGCAGATCGACGGACAGGGCTGAGGACATCGGCGCTCTCCTTCGCCGACCAACCCATCACCTCGCCAGCCGTTTCATCACGCTCGGATGGCGCTCTA